>DASVUW010000226.1:0-6716 GCA_036386845.1 Allosphingosinicella sp.
AGGATCCAGGCTTCCATGCGCCCGGGGTGCGACGACCTGCACCCTGAAACAAGTTCAGGGTGACGGCTGCGGTGACGGCCTGTCGGGGCCGTCACTTGAATCGGTAGGTGATCCGACCCTTGGTGAGGTCGTAGGGCGTCAGCTCGACGAGCACCTCGTCCCCGACAAGGACCCGGATGCGGTTCTTGCGCATCTTGCCGGCGGTGTGGCCGAGGATCTCGTGATTGTTCTCGAGTTTTACGCGGAACATGGCATTGGGCAGCAGCTCGACCACCTGCCCGCGCATCTCGAGTAGCTCTTCCTTGGCCATTTACCCTCTTGAACCGGCTCGCAAAACCGCGCCGCCATAACGGCTGGGCGGCGGAAAGGGAAGCTTTGGCCACGCGTCTTTGCTACGCGACGAAGATGATTGCGCTCTTCACCATCGGCTATGAGGGCAAGACCCAGGCCGAGTTCCTGGACGAGCTCGAGGCGGCGGGCGTCGAGCTCGTCCTTGACGTCCGTGCGGTCGCCGCCTCGCGGCGTCCCGGCTTTTCCAAGACGGCACTTGCCGGGGGTCTGAGAGAACGGGGAATCGATTATCTGCACTTGCGCGCGCTCGGCACCCCGGCGGACGGTCGCCAGGCGGCGAGGGCGGGCCGGGTTGCCGAGATGCGGGCCATCTATGCCGGCCAGCTCGAGACTCCGGAGGCGGCGCTGGCGATGGAGCAGGCGCTCGCCGAGGCGACGGCCCGCCCGTCGGCCCTGCTCTGCTACGAGCGCGGCGCGCCGGAATGCCACCGTTCCATGCTGGCGCAGCGCATGGTGGAGCGCGTGCTCTTCGAGGTGCGGGATTTGTAGCGGAACGTCGCCCCAGCGAAGGCTGGGGCCCCAGCGGGTGAAGAACGCTGCGCCTTTCATCCGCTGGGATCCCGGCCTTCGCCGGGATGACGGGCGTCGTCCCTATCTCGGTCGCCGCTCCAGATGGAGATAGGACGGGTCGAACTCCGCCACGCGCTGGAGTCGGTCCCAGTCGCCGATCGTGACCGTGCCGCCTCGGAAGGTGAGCAGGTCCTCGTCGCGGAGCTTCTTGAGCATCCGGTTGACATGCACCGAGGTGAGGCCGGTGACGTCGGCGAGGTCCGCCTGGGTGAGCGGCAGGTCGAAGCCCTTGTCGTCGGCCAGACCGACGATCCGAAGGCGGACCAGGAGCTCGCAGAAAATATGGGCGATCCGCGCCAGGGCGCTTCGCCGGCCGATCGAAAGGATCTTCTCGCGGTGGATGGCCGCGTCGAGGAGGGTCGAGAACCACAGCATCCGCCCGAGATGCGGGTGGGTCTCGGTGATGCCGCGAAGGGCGTCGTGCGGGAAGCTCGCCACCTTCACGGGAGTCATCGTCCCGACATTGTGGTCGAGCTGCTTGAGCAGGAATCCGTGAAGGTCGACGAAATCTCCGGCGACATGAAGCTCCATGATCTGGCGCTGGCCGTCGGCAAGGTCCTTGTAGCGGCAGACGATGCCCTCGACGAGCAGAGTCGAGGCGCTGAGCGTCGCGCCCGTGCGGACGATCGTCCGACCCTCCGGATATTCGCGGATCTCGGACATGGATCCGCGAAGGACTTCCTCCTCTTCGCCGGTGAGCAGGTCCCTCGCCCTGAGCTTGAGGAGCAAAGCGGCGATCGCCGAAGAGGACTCGGCGTCGGTCATTTCAGCGCGCATCGCCCTCGCCCTTCCGGGGCTCGGGCTCCACCCCGGCCTTGACGAGCTCCGAACCGAGCCGCCCGGTGGCCCACAGCCACGCCATCCTGAAGTCCGCCACGAGGGACCAGAGCGGGTGGGTAAAGGTGGCCGGCCGGTTGCGCTCGACGGCGACGTGGCTGAACCAGGCGAAGCCGTAACCGGCCAGTGGAACGGCGGCGACCAGCCGCCAGTCGCCGCTCGCCGCAGCCGCCGCGGCGAAGGCGAGCACGAGCCCGGTTCCGGTATAATGGAGCCGCCTGGTCGCGGCTCGAGAATGCTCGCGCAGATAATGCGGCCAGAAGTCGCCGAAGCTTCGGTAGCGGGTCATGCGCGCATGGCGAGCACGATGCCGGTGATCAGCCTAATCATCGTCGCCCCTTCTCGAAGGGGCTATAGCACGAATCGCGCCCGTGCCACCCAGCATCTCAGCCGTTGACGACCTCGCCGCCATTGGGATGGAGCACCTGCCCCGCCATGTAGCTCGAATCCTCGCAGGCGAGGAACAGGAAGCTCGGCGCAACCTCGTTGGGCTGGCCCGGCCGGCCCATGGGCACGTCCTTGCCGAAGTCGGGGATCTTTTCGGGCGGCTGGCCGCCGAACGGGTTCAAGGGGGTCCAGATCGGGCCCGGAGCGACGGCGTTCACCCTTATCCCCTTGCCGATCAGATTTTGCGAAAGCGAGCGGGTGAAGGCAGTGATGGCGCCCTTGGTGGCGGAATAATCGAGAAGCGCCTCGGAGCCCTTGTACATGGTCACCGACGTGCAGTTGATGATCGCAGCCCCGGCCTCGAGGTGGGGCCGGGCCGCCTGGACCATGAAGAAATAGCCGTAGAAGTTGGTCTGGAACGTCCGCTTCAGCTGCTCCTCGGTGATATCGGTTATCTCCTCGTCGGGATGCTGCTCGGCGGCGTTGTTGACGAGGATGTCGAGCTTGCCGAGCTTGTCGACGGTCTCCTTCACCGCGCGCTGGCAAAAGGCCTTGTCGCCGACATCGCCCGCGATCGCGATCGCCTTGCGGCCCTCGCCCTCGACGATCTCCTTCGTCTTCCGCGCGTCGTCATGCTCGCACAGATAGAGGATCGCGACGTCGGCGCCCTCCCGGGCGAACAGGGCCGCGACGGCCCGGCCGATGCCGCTGTCGGCGCCGGTGATCAGGGCGACCTTGCCTTCGAGCCGGCCCGAGCCGGGATATTTCGGCGCCCAGTCGGGCTTGGGCTCGAGCTGGCTCTCATGGCCAGGAAGCGCGTCCTCATGGACCCTGCCGAGGGTCTCGGTGTCGCCCATGCCGCTACTCCTTGGCCGCGATTCCCGCGCCTTCCTCTCCGAAGGCCTCGATGGTCGACTGGTCCTGATCGTCTTGCGCGGGCGCCTTCTCGGCAGCGGTCTTGCCGCCGTCGCGGCCGGTCGTGAAGGACTTGCGGCTGCCGTCGCCGGGATCGTCGGACATCGCGTTGTTCTGGTTCTGGGGCTGGTCGTTTCCGGAAGAGTGGCTGCTCTTGTTCATGCTGGTTCCTCGCAGGGTTCGGGAGGGAAACCGCTGCCTGGCGAACGGGTTCCGGAGGCCGCCCAGCGTCACCCTGAACTTGTTTCAGGGTCCAATCCTCCATCACGAGGCGGCTCAAGCCTGGATGGCCGAACAGTTCAGTATGACGTTTCAGGTACGCGGAGCCTCAGCTCCGGATCGGGCTGACCTTGAGATCGGCGTGCCCGGGTCCCGGGATCTTGACCTGGTTGGCCTTAGGCGGATTGACCGTGGCGCCGGCCGCGACGCACTGCGCGGCGACGACCGGAAAGTCGATATCGGTGTTCTGGGTGAGCGCCGTTTCCGTCGCCGCGGTGCACGCCGCCTGGCTCTCGTAGCGCGCCTCGAGCGTCCTGACCTGCTGGCAAGGCGCCTCGGCTTCGCCGCAGCCCATGATCGCGATGATGAAGATGCTCGGTCCCATGATCAGCTAAACCCCTGCGAATCCTTGCCGTTCCAATCGTTTCGCAGGCGATGCGTCGAATGGCGGTTTCCTGGATTTGCGCCCGGCGCGTCACGCCACTGTGTCCAGCCGCGGGATTTCTTGTGTCGATTGTTACAGCGGGAACTCCGGCCGCGACGCGGCGGGAATCATTCGGTGCGCTTGGTCTCCTCGAGTCGGCCCGCTCTGGCGGCCGCCTCGATTTTCGAGCGCACCTGCTCGAACAGCTTGGCGGGGATCGAGCCGTAGCGTGGCTGAATCTCGCCGCCGCTCCGGATGGGCCTGATGTCGGGCCCCGGCCAGGTGAACAGGGTATACTCGTCGGTCACTATCCAGCAGCGTTCCTCGCCGAGTCCAAGATGCTGCCTGACCCGTTCAGGCATTTCGACCGCGACGTCCCCGTCGCGGGGTGGGCGAGTAGTGACCGGTACGACGAGCAACTGAGTGCCGTGTTGCCGTTTCTCGATGGTCACGACGACGACGGCCGGCCGGTCCTTGCTTCCCTCGTCGTGCCGTCTGCCGCCTCCCGATGCCAGAGGTAGACGTAGGAAAGGACGTCAGTCGGCCTCGGGATCGTCCATGAGGTGGTCGAGCGCCCGGGCTTCTTCGGGGATTTCGGCGGTCCTGATGGCATTGAGCGTCTCATCGTCGAGATCCTTCACGAGAAGAACCTGGCGATCGCGGCGCAGGAGGCGCTCATATTCCTTCAGCGAGATCATCACGACCCTGGTGGTGCCGTGGCGCTGGATACCCACCGGATGAAGCATGGCTTCGTCCGTGTAAAAGCCGAACTTGCTCGCGACCTCCCGGGCCGGGACCGTCAACAGTTCCGTCATGCTTCGTTCCTCGACCCGCGACACTGCTGCCGAGTCGGCCAATCCATAACCCGGCAGGACTTGTATCTATAATCCGGATAATCGCTACATTCAAGCAGGCGGCCGCGGAAGCTTGGGTTCGCACGGCCGGGCCCCTACTTATAGGCGAATGCGTCCCCTCGAGTCCCCCGATGCCACGCACAAGCCCGGTTGGGGCGCCTTGCGGCGCTTCCTGCCCTATCTGTGGCCGGCGGGCGAACCGAAGCTGAAGGCGCGCGTGGTGATCGCCTTTCTGCTGGTGCTCCTTGCCAAGGGCATCTCGCTGAGCACCGGCTTCATCTACAAGGGTGCGATCGACATCATGTCGGGCGACGCGCGTGGGGCCGACGCCGCGGTGGGCCTCGCCGTCGGACTGGTGCTGGCTTATGCCGGGGCCCGCTTCGCCGGGGTGCTGTTCGAGAATCTGCGCAACGCCATCTTCGAGCGGGTCGGGCAGGACGCGGCCCGCCGGCTCGCGGAAAAGGTCTTCGCCCACATCCACCGGCTGTCGCTGCGATTCCATCTCGAGCGGCGGACGGGGGCGCTCACCAAGATCGTGGAGCGGGGAACCAAGAGCATCGACATGATGCTCTATTTCCTCCTCTTCAACATCGCCCCGACGGCGGTCGAGCTCGCAATCATCTGCGTCATCTTCGGCGTGAAGTTCGGCTCGGGGCTGGTCGTGGCGACGCTGGTCATGGTGGCCGCCTACATCGCGTTCACCCGCTTCGTGACGGAGTGGCGGGCCAAGCTTCAGCGGCAGATGAACGAGGTCGACAACCAGGCGATCGGTCGGGCCGTCGATTCGCTTCTCAACTACGAGACGGTCAAATATTTCGGCGCCGAGGCGCGCGAATCCCAGCGCTACGGAACCGCGATGCGCGCCTTCGCCGACGCGTCCGTCAAGAACGAGACTTCGCTGGCCTGGCTCAACGTCGGCCAGTCGCTGATCACCAACCTGATGATGGCCGGAGCGATGGGCTATACCGTCTGGGGCTGGAGCCGGGGGCAGTTCACCACCGGCGACGTCGTCCTGGTCAACACCCTGCTCGCCCAGCTCTTCCGGCCGCTCGACATGCTCGGCTGGGTCTATCGCACTATCCGCCAGGGCCTGATCGACATGGAGGCGATGTTCGCCCTCGTCGACACTCCCGCGGAGGTGAAGGACGCCCCGGGGGCGCACGAGCTTCGACTGACGAAGGGGCGTGTCCGGTTCGAGGATGTTCGCTTCGCCTATGACGGGAATCGCCAGATATTGCACGGAATCGACATAGATGTTGAGCCCGGGACAGTGACTGCGGTGGTCGGGCCGTCCGGCGCCGGCAAGTCGACCCTCTCGCGCCTGCTCTTCAGATTCTACGATCCGACCGCCGGCCGGATCACGATCGACGGCCAGGATATCGGCCAGGTCACCCAGGCGAGCCTTCGAGCCGCGATCGGGATCGTCCCCCAGGACACGGTGCTGTTCAACGACTCCATCGGCTACAATATCGGCTACGGCCGCGAGGGTGCGAGCCGGGAGGAAATCGAGGACGCGGCGCGCGGCGCCTCGATCCACGACTTCATCCTCAGCCTGCCCGACGGTTATGAGAGCCAGGTCGGCGAACGCGGCCTCAAGCTTTCGGGCGGCGAGAAACAAAGGGTCGCCATCGCCCGGACGCTGCTCAAGGATCCGCCGATCCTGATCCTCGACGAGGCGACAAGCGCCTTGGACAGCCGGACCGAGGCCGCGATCCAGGAGACCCTGCAGAGCGTCACGGCTCGCCGGACCTCGATCGTCATCGCCCATCGGCTTTCCACGGTGGTGGACGCGGACCAGATCGTGGTCCTCGATCAAGGGCGGGTGGCCGAGCGGGGGACTCACTCCGAATTGCTGCGCAGGAACGGCCTCTACGCCGACATGTGGGCGAGGCAGCAGAGCGAGGCGGAGGAAAAGGCGGAAGCGGCGGAATGATATCGTCGCCCCAGCAAAGGCTGGGGCCCCGGCGGGGTGATAAGCGCCGAGGTCTTCACCCCCGGGGGTCCCAGCCTTCGCTGGGACGACGGAAAAAATAAGCGGATATCCAATGATCTCGGCCCGGCCGCGCTGCCCTCGACAGCCCGTTCCTCCATCCGCTAGCAGCACCCCGTGAACCCCCTTTCCATCCTCCACGCGACCTTCGGCTTCCCCGCCTTTCGCG
>DASVUW010000227.1:0-6773 GCA_036386845.1 Allosphingosinicella sp.
CCCGGGTCTTCGTCGGAGGCGAGGCCCGGCCCGCGATGCGGGTGTGGATGCAGCCCGGCCGGCTCGCCGCCTACGGTCTCACCCCCGGCGACGTCGAAGGCGCTCTCAGGCGCCAGAATGTCGAGCTTCCGGCCGGCCGGCTCGAATCGGCGCAGCAGAACGTCACGCTTCGGGTCGACCGCCCGTTCGCCAATGCGCAGCAATTCGCCCAGCTGGTCGTCGGCCGCGGCTCCGACGGCTATCTGGTCCGCCTCGGCGACGTCGCCCGGGTGGAGGAGGGGCCGGAGAACCCCTATTCCGCCTTCCGGCTCAACGGGCAGGAAGCCGTCGGGCTCGGGATCGTCCGGCAATCGGGCGCCAACACGCTCGCAGTCGCCGAAGCGGCCAAGCAGGCGGCGGAGGAGCTCAGGCCGACGCTTCCCGAAGGCATGAACGTCGTCGTCGGCTCCGACGAGAGCCTGTTCATCAGCCGGGCGATCGACAAGGTCTGGGTCACTCTCGCCGAAGCGGCGGTGCTCGTCGTCCTCGTCATCTACCTCTTCCTCGGCAACTGGCGCGCGACTCTGATCCCAGCCGTCACCGTCCCGCTCTGCCTTCTCGCCAGCTTCGCGGTGCTGTGGCTGTTCGGATTCTCGATCAACCTCCTGACCCTGCTCGCCATGGTGCTCTCGATCGGAATCGTGGTCGACGACGCCATCGTCGTGCTCGAGAACGTCTATCACCGGATCGAGGAGGGCGAGCCGCCTCTGGCCGCGGCCTTCGAAGGAACCCGCCAGGTCGGCTTCGCGATCGTCTCGACGACCCTCGTCGTCTGCGCCGTGTTCGTCCCCATCATGTTCATTGCCGGCCAGACCGGTTTGCTTTTCCGCGAGCTTGCCGCCGCCATGATCGGCGCCGTCGCCTTCTCGGGCTTCCTCGCCCTCAGCCTTGCTCCGATGCTCTGCTCGAAGCTTCTCAAATATCAGGAGCGCGGCCGGTTCGCCCGCTGGGTCGACGACCGCTTCCGCCGGCTCGAAGGCTTCTATTCGCGCCGCCTCGACCGGATGATCCTCAAACCGGTCCTGCCGCTCCTCTTCGTCGGGATATTCCTCGCCGGCGCCGGGGCCCTCTTCTTCACCCTTCGCTCGGAGCTGGTTCCGGCCGAGGACGTCGGGATCCTCTCTGCGAACGTCAACGCGCCCGAGGGCACCGGCTACGACCAGATGGACCGCTACATGCTCGACGCTCAGGGCAAGCTCCTGCCCCTCGTCGACAAGGGCGCGGTCCGGGCGATCATCCAGCGAACGCCCGGCGGCTTCGGCCCGTCGGACGATTTCAACAGCGGCACCTTCGTCGTCTTCCTGAAGCCCTGGGAGGAGCGCGAGGAGACCACCCAGGACGTCGTCCAGGAGGTCAACAAGCGGCTCGGCCAGCTCCCCGCGGTGCGCGGCAACGCCCAGGTCCGATCGTCGATCGGCGGGCGCGGCCGGGGCCAGCCGGTCAGCTTCGTCATCGCCGGCTCGACCTATGCCGAGCTCGCCCGAGCCCGCGACCGGATCCTCGCCGCCGCCGCGGCCAATCCGGGCATCGTCAACCTCGACAGCGACTATAAGGAAACCAAGCCGCAGCTCAGGATCGCCGTCGACACCGCCCGCGCCGGCGATCTCGGGGTCTCGGTTGAGGATGTCTCCAACGCCCTCCAGTCGCTGCTAGGCTCCCGCCGGGTGTCGACCTATGTCGACCGAGGCGAGGAATATCGGGTCATCGTCCAGGCCGAGGCCGGCAACCGCGCCACCGAGGCCGATCTCCAGACCATCCACGTCCGCAACCGCTCCGGCGGGGTGGTGCCGCTCGCAAGCCTGGTTTCGGTCACCGACTCGGCCGGCGCCCGCGATCTCGGCCGCTACAA
Source organism: Allosphingosinicella sp. (assembly GCA_036386845.1). Taxonomy (GTDB): domain Bacteria; phylum Pseudomonadota; class Alphaproteobacteria; order Sphingomonadales; family Sphingomonadaceae; genus Allosphingosinicella. Next base: position 1,889 of record DASVUW010000227.1, read on the forward strand.
CAAGATGCGCGCCATCACCCTCTCCGGCGGTCTCGCGCCCGGCTACTCGCTCGGCGAGGCGCTCGAATTCCTCGAAGTCCAGGCGGCCCAGTCGCCCGAGGTGATCGCGGTCGGCTATCGCGGCGAGAGCCAGGCCTTCAGGGAGGCGGGAGGCTCGATCTGGCTGGTCTTCGGCCTCACCATCCTCATCATCTACCTCCTTCTCGCCGCCCAGTTCGAAAGCTTCGTCCATCCCGCGGTCATCATCAGCACCGTCCCGCTTGCCGTCGGCGGCGGTGCGATCGGGCTCGCCGTCATGGGCCAGACGCTCAACCTCTACAGCCAGGTCGGGCTCGTCATGCTGGTCGGCCTCGCCGCCAAGAACGGGATCCTCATCGTCGAGTTCGCAAACCAGCTTCGCGACCAGGGCCGCGATATCGGCCAGGCGATCCGCGAAGCCTCCGCCCGCCGCCTCCGCCCGATCCTGATGACGTCGATCGCCACCGTCGCCGGCGCCGTCCCGCTGATGATCGCGAGCGGGGCCGGAGCCGCCGCCCGGACGGCGATCGGCGTGGTCATCGTATGGGGAGTCTCGATCTCGACGCTGATCACGCTCTTCCTGATCCCGCTCCTCTATTCCCGCCTCGCCCGCTACACCGGCTCGCCGCTGGCGGTGACGAGGAAGCTCGAGGAGCAATTGAGCCAGCATCCGGGCGGCGCCCAGCCGATGCCGGCGGAGTAGCGGCACCCCGTCATCCCAGCGAAGGCTGGGATCCCAGCGGGTGAAAGGCGCTGGCGCTCTTCACCCCCCGGGGCCCCAGCCTTCGCTGGGGCGACGAAACAGTCTACGGAGGAAACATGACCGCACTGGCCTCCAAGTCCCAGCTCAGGATGTCCTTCCTGCGCTACGCCTTGTTCACCGTGCCGCTGGTGCTCCTGCTCGGCACGGTCTCGGGCAAGATCTCCGGCTCCGGCTACGGCAACGCCTGGTTCGACGCGCTCCAGAAGCCCGCGATCATGCCCCCCGGCTGGGTGTTCGGAGCCGCCTGGACTCTCCTCTACATCCTGCTCGGCTTCGCCGTCGCCCTGATCCTCCACGCCCGCGGCGCCCGCGGCCGGGGCCTCGCGCTCGGCCTGTTCGTCATCCAGCTCCTTCTCAACTACGCCTGGTCGCCGATCTTCTTCGCCTATCACGAGGTCGGCGCGGCTTTCTGGACGATCCTTGCGATGATCGCGATCTCGGCCGTCACCGCATTCCTGTTCTGGCGGATCCGCCGCTCCGCGGGCCTGCTCATGCTGCCCTATCTCGCCTGGCTGTGCTTCGCGGCGCTGCTCACCTGGCAGATCGGCGCACTGAACCCCGGAGCCTCCGAGCTTGCGCCGGGCGCCTCCACTACCGATATCGCACTTTAACCCCTCTCCCGCTTTCCGCGGGAGAGGAGGGGCCCAAGCCGAAGGCTTAGGAGGTGAGGGTCTTGCTGAGTCAGTGCTACAGACCCTCACCTCCCACCGCTTCGCGGCGGGCCCCTCCTCTCCCCTAAGAACGGGAGAGGAAGACAAGGAGCAGACCATGCAGTCCGAGAACCGACTGTTCGACGATTTCGTCAAGGTGATGAACGGAGCCGCGGGCACCCTCGCCGGGATGGGCCGCGAGGCCGAAGGCGCCTTCCGGGACCGGATGCGCGACTGGGTCGGCGGCCTCGACATGGTCTCGCGCGAGGAGTTCGAGGCGATGAAGGCGATCGCGATCGCCGCCCGCGAAGAAAGCGCGGCGCTCCGGAGCCGGATCGAAGCGCTCGAAGCCGCCGCCGCGAAGCCGGAACGCAAGCCTGAACCGGAAGCCGGAACGGGGCCTGTGGGTTGATAATCCACAACATATTGTGGTCGCCTGATCTGCGTTCTTGCGCCGCCGCCGTTGGGCGGGCAGTTTCGCGGAACAGGGGCGGACGGAAAGCTGATTGATGAACGTGGACGAATTCGAGCTGGAGCGGGAGCCGGGCGGCCCGATCGACATGCTCGAACATTATTTCACAGCCCATGGCTGGACCTCCGAGCGCGGCGAGGACGAGATCGTCGCCAACTTCCAGGGCAGCTGGGCGCAGTACGAGCTTCGCGCCGTCTGGCGCGACGAGGACCACGTCCTCCAGTTCCTCGCGCTCCCGGACATCCGCGTCGCGCAGGACAAGCGCGCCGCGGTCTACGAGACGATCGGGCTCATCAACGAGCAGCTGTGGATCGGCCATTTCGAGCTCTGGGCCTCGTCCGGCCTCGTCCTCTTCCGCCACGCGACCCTGCTCGAGGGCGAGGAAGGCGGAACCCTCACCCTCCAGCACGCCGAGACCCTGGTCGAGGCGGCGATCGAGGAATGCGAGCGCTTCTACCCGGTCTTCCAGTTCGTCCTCTGGGCCGGCAAGACCCCCCAGGAAGCGATCGCAGCGGCGCTGATCGAGACCCAGGGCGAGGCGTAGGGTAGAGCCGTCGTCCCAGCGAAGGCTGGGACCCCAGGGAGAGTAAGCACCGCCGGCAAGATCCGGGCGCCTTCCACCAGCGTGGCCGCCTTTCACCCCCTGGGGTCCCAGCCTGCGCTGGGGCGACGGTCACTGGACGATCCGCTGCCAGAGATCCTCCCAACGCGGATTATGCTCCTGGATCAGCCGCAGCTTCCAAACCCGCAGCCACGCCTTGATCGCCTTCTCCCGCGCAATGGCGTCTTCGATCCGGTCGTGGGCCTCCACGAAAACGAGCCGCGTACAATGATGCTTGCGAGTGAACTTCCCGCCCTCGCCGTTCCGGTGCTGCCAAACTCGCCGGGCAAGATCCGCGGTCACACCGACGTAAATGACGCCGTGCGGCTTGTTGCAAAGGATGTAAACCCACCCTCCCGTCATACGAAAAGCATGGAATCGAATCGGCGCCCGTGCAACCCACGTCGTCCCAGCGAAGGCTGGGACCCCAGCGAGATCTCGCACCATGCTGGAGCCGAGCGCTGCAAAAGTCTAAGCGCCCTTCACCCCCTGGGGCCCCAGCCTTCGCTGGGGCGACGGAGTTGTCATGACCCACCTCACGCTCCCCGGCCCGCTCCTCCTCGTCGGCTGCGGCAACATGGCCGGAGCGATGCTCGAAGGCTGGCTCGCTGCCGGCGCGGACCCGCGGCTGATCACGGTCGTCCGCCCCAGCGGTGGAGCCCCGGCGCCGGGAATCCGAACCCTCACAGCCCTGCCCGAAGAGGAATCCCCCGCGCTGGTCCTGCTCGGGGTGAAGCCGCAGAAGCTCGCCGACATCGCGCCCGCGCTGGCGCCGGTGCTGGAGCCCGAGACGGTCCTGATCTCGATCCTTGCGGGCACGACCCTGGAGTCACTGCGCCGCCACTTCCCGGCCCCGCGCACGATCGTCAAAGCCATGCCCAACCTTCCCGTCAGCCTCCGCGCGGGCGTGACCGGGCTCCACACCGACGCCCGAAGCGACCCGGCGGCGATCGCCGAGGTCGAGCGTCTGATGAGGGCGCTCGGCCATGTCGAACGGTTCGAGGACGAGGCGCTCTTCGGAATCGCGAGCGCGCTCACCGCCGCCGCCCCGGCCTTCCTCTTCAGGTTCATCGACTCGCTCGCGGCGGCTGCGCAGGGCCTGGGTCTCCCCGCCGAGCAGGCCGTTCGCCTCGCGGCCGCGATGGCGGAGGGCTCCGGAATCCTTGCCGCCCGGTCCGGCTCGACGCCCGAACAGCTCGCCCGGCGGGTCGCAAGCCCCGGCGGCACCACCGAGGCGGGATTGATGGTCCTCGACCGGGAAGGCCGGCTGAGGTCGCTCGTCGCGGAGACTCTGGAAGCCTCCCGGCGCCGCGGTCAGGAGATGGCCGGCTCCTAAACGCCGGATGAACGCCGCGTAGTTTCCGGTTCATGCAACGCGGCCTATCCTCAGCTCGTTTTCACCTGCGCCCGCGATCCGCGCGGGCGCTCCAGTCGAGGAGAGACGAGTATGCGTATCTATGTTCTGGCCGCGACTCTGGCGGCCGCGGTCGCGCTTCCCGCGACCGCCGCTTCGGCCCGGCACAACAGCCATTACGGCTACGGTTACGGCTCCGGCTATGGCTACGGTTACGGCAATCGGAACGAAGTCCGCCGGGAGCTTCGCGAATGCAGACGCGAGCTTCGGCGCGCCGACAGTCGCTGGGAATATCGCCAGGAGCTTCGCGAGTGCCGCCGCGAGCTTCGCGACGCCCGCCGCGACCAGTATCGCTCCGGACGCTACGGCTATCGCTACGATGACCGCCGCTACCGCTACCGCTACGGCTACTGAGCGGAACCTGTTCCGCCGGGCGGCGCCAAGCCGCCCGCCGGGCGCCTGAGGGCCCGATGCCGTCGACCGTCATCCGATCGATCGGCTACCGGCCCGAGGCGCGCGAGCTGGACGTGGAGTTCACGACCGGCCGCCGCTACCTGTTCCACGACGTCCCGCCGGAAGCCGCGGAGGCGTTCCGGCAGGCGCGGATCAAGGGGCGCCACTTCAACAGCCGGATCCGCGGCGTCTATCGCTTCTCCGAGGCCTCGCCGCCCTGAGCGGATCCCGCCGCCGGCAGCTTGCACTCGGGAAGCTTGAGCTCGAGCGCGTCCTTGCAGTGGCTGACCTGGACGTCGCCGTTGGGCGCGATGTAGAGGGCATAGTCGCCGGTGTCGCTGCAGCGGGCCGTCCACATCGCCATCGTCTTATATTGCTGCTGATAGGCGCCCTGGTCGACCCGCTTGCAGCGCCGGCCGTTGTCGCGGATCGCCCGGTACAGGCCGAGATTGCGGGTCGGCTCGCTCAAGCCCTTGAGCTGGTCGCTCAGCGGGTTTGCCACGACCATCTTGGTGACGTTGCGCTGCGGCGCTCCGTCGTCGCAGCTGGCCAGCAACACAAGGCACGCTGCAAT
>DASVUW010000228.1:0-5743 GCA_036386845.1 Allosphingosinicella sp.
CGAGCGGCGAAGATAGTGATCGATGCGATCGAGGATCATTTGAGGCTCCGAATCTGTCGAATTCCTATCCTCACATGAAAAATCCTACTTGTCTAGGACAAATCCTGCCGCTAATAGGGGCTCATGGATCGGATCGACCCCCGCGAAGCGCTTGCGCGCCTGCTCAAGGAACGGGGCGAGGATTTCGCCGGCCTCTCGCGGCTGATCGGCAAGAATCCCGCCTACATCCAGCAGTTCATCAAGCGCGGCACCCCGCGCAAGCTGGACGAGGACGACCGCCGGACCATCGCCCGCTACCTTGGGGTGAGCGAGGCTCTCCTCGGCGGGCCGTCGGTCGGGCAGAGCGACGATTCGACGGAAGGCATGATCAAGGTCCCTCGGCTCGACGTCGGGGCTTCCGCGGGCCATGGCGCGATCACCGGGGGGGAAGTCGCGGTCTCGCATATCGCGTTCGATCCCAAGTGGTTGCGCGAGCTTTGCAAAGGGGGAACCAACAAGCTTTCCTTCATCCGGGTGCAGGGCGATTCGATGAGCCCGACTCTCGCCGACGGCGACGACATCCTGGTCGACGGAGCGGACGGCGCCGATCGGCTGCGCGACGGGATCTACGTCCTTCGCCGCGAGGATACGCTCATGGTCAAACGCCTCGCCATCAACCCCTTCGCGGCCCGGGCGACGATCACCAGCGACAATCCGGCCTATCCCGAATGGAAGGATATCGACCTTTCGACCCTGGCCATCATCGGTCGGGTCGTCTGGGCGGGACGGCGGCTCAGCTAGTCAGGCCGCAGGCCGGCAGGCCCCATAGACCGATAGGAAAGACCTGAGGAGGCACCACGGTGCCGCTCGCCGCTCGAGGCCCGGGGCGGCTCCTTCCAACGCTCTCGCCTTCCCGGCCTCGATTTCCTACACCGCTGCCAGAGGCGCCATGACCTACAGCTACGATCCTGCCCCCGACCGCCATTCCAGGCTCCTTCACGCGCATGGAATGGCGATGAGCCTGCTTCGAGCGGCGGAGGAAGCGCGCCTTTTCAGGGCGGGCGTGACCGAGCTCGAGCTGAGCCGGGAGTTGCAGTCGCTCGGCCAGGAGATGTTCGGCAGGCTGAAGCACTGGCACAAGCGGATCGTCAGGGCCGGGCCGAACACCCTCCACACCTTCGGCGCGAGCCCGCCCGACCTTCGGATCGAGGCCGACGACCTGGTGTTCGTCGACCTGGGTCCGATGTTCGATTCCTGGGAAGCCGATGTCGGACGGACTTATGTGATCGGGAACGACCCCGAGAGGATCCGGCTTCGCGACTCGATCGAGGCGGCCTGGCATGCCGGCCGCGACTATTTCAAGGCCAATCGGGAGACGGTCACCGGCGCCGACATGTACGAGCTCGCGCTCGAAGCGGCCCGGGCGAACGGCTACAGCTTCCCGAACTGGCACTCGGGCCACCTCATCGGCAACTTCCCGCACGAGGTCGTCCAGGGCGAGCTCAGCGAGAATTACCTGCATCCCGGCAATAGCCTTCCGCTGTCCCGGCCGGACCGCGAGGGCAATCCGCGCAACTGGATCTACGAGATCCATTTCGTCGACCCGGAGCGGCGTTTCGGCGGCTTCTTCGAACAGTGGCTCGAGCTGGACGACGTGGGCCCAACATCGTCATGCTGAACTTGAGTCAGCATCCTGCGACGAGCCGCTGGGCCGGTGGCGGGCTCGACCCTGAAACGAGCTCAGGGTGACCGAAGCGAAGGCGCCCGGGCCTGCGAATCGATGCGTCAGCCGCTTGGCCGGCTTCACGCTGGCAGGCGCGGGGACCTACGAGCCTGCCCGGGTGGTGACCTCCGGCGCTCTGGACTTGCAGTGCGGCCGGGCGCCGGGAACGGCTCTGAAGCTTGGCATTCGGGAAAGGCGCTATGCCTCCGCCGAGGAGACGAGCAGCTTCATGGCCGCCGAGGCCGCGAGGCGCGCCGCGGCCGACGCGGGCTGGGAGCTCGGCCGGATCGACGCCCTGATCGGCGCCTGCGGGGTGATGGAGCAGCCGATCCCGGGAACGGCGCCGCTCGTCCAGCGGCGTCTCGGCCTCGGCGAATCCGGCATTCCCGCCTTCGACCTCAACGCCACCTGCCTCTCCTTCCTGCCGGCCCTCGACCACGCGATCGCCGGGATGGCCATGAAGGGGTGGAACCGGGTGCTGATCTTCTCGGCCGACGTCGCTTCGGCCGCGCTCGACCATGGCGACCTCGAAGCTTCCGCCATCTTCGGCGACGGAGCGGCTGCCGTGGCCCTGGAGGCGCGCGGCGAATCCCGGATACTGGCTTCGCGTTTCGAGACCTATGGCGACCATAGCGACCTGTGCAGGCTCGAGGCCGGGGGGACTCGGCTCAGACCGCACGACGACATGCCCGGCTTCCTGGCCCGGAGCCGGTTCCAGATGGAGGGGATCGCCTTGTTCAAGGCGACGGCCCGGCGCTTCCCGCTTTTCATGGCCCGCCTGTTCGCGGAGTCGGGCCTCGGGCCCGACGACATGGACAGCGTGATCCCCCACCAGGCCTCAGCGCCGGCCCTGGAGCATCTGCGCCGGGCGCTCGGCGGCGATCCGGCGCGGATCGTCGACACCTTCGCGATGCTCGGAAACCGGATCGCGTCCAGCCTTCCGCACAGCCTTGCGGTGGCCCGGCGCGAGAACCGGCTGACTCCCGGTTCCGCATCGCTCCTCGTCGGCTCCTCGGCGGGGGTGTCGCTCGGCGGTACGATCATTCGATGGTGAAGATCCTCGTCACCGGGGCGACAGGGGGGATCGGCCGGACTCTCGTGCCCTTGCTCGCGTCGCGCGGCCTGGAGGTCGTGGCTTCGGGCCGCAACGGCGAGGCCGGCCGCGCCCTCGCCGGCCCCGGTGTGCGGTTCGAGCCGCTGGACCTGGTCGAGGGCGACATCGCGCCTCTGGTCGCCGGCGCCCCGATCGTCGTTCATCTCGCGGCCCGATCCTCGCCCTGGGGACCGCAGCAGCGTTTCCACGCCGACAATGTCGTCGCGACCGCCAGGCTGGTCGAGGCCGCCGCCAGGGCCGGAGCGGCCCGCTTCGTATACGCCTCCACGCCCGCCATCTTCAGCGAGCGTCGGCACCGCCTGGATCTTCGAAACGCGGCCGCCCCGGCGACCCGGCCGGCCAATGCCTATGCCCTGACCAAGCTCGAGGCGGAGCGGATCGTCCTTGGCGAACGCCGCATGTCGACGGTCGTCCTTCGGCCCTCGGCCGTGCTCGGCCCGGACGACAGCGCGATCCTGCCCCGGCTCATGCGGGTCCTCTCGCGAGGAGTGCTTCCGGTCGGGAATGGCGGCGAGGCCCTGTTCCATCCGACCGACGTACGCGATTGCGCCGAGGCCTTCGCCGCGGCCGCGCTGGGCACCTTTTCCGGCGCCGCGAACGTCGCCGGCCGGGAGCCGATCCGGGTCGTCGAGATGGCGAGGGCCCTCGCCGTCCGGCTTGGGCTCGCCCTTCGAATCCTGCGCGTGCCCGAGCCCGCCTTGCACGCTTTGGCGACCGCCGCGGAGCTTGCCGGCAGGGCGGCCGGCCGCGAGCCGCCGCTAACCCGCTATTCGGTGGCCAGCCTGTCCTGGTCCCGAAGCTTCGACTTGTCCGAGACCTCGGCCTTGCTCGGCTGGAGCCCCGGCTTCGGTCCGATGGACGCGCTTGAACACGCGGTGCGGCGATGAAGGAACTCGGACTGCGAATCGTCACGACCGGTTCGTGCCGGCATCCGGAGATCGCGACGATCCGGGGCGGCTCCTGGAGGCCCGCGACCTTTCCGGCGCTGGTCGCGCTGATCGTCCACCCGACCGAGGGGCCGATCCTGTTCGACACCGGCTATGATCCCGCATTCCTCGACTCGACGCGGCGCTTTCCCGAGCGGCTGTACCGCTGGCTCACTCCGCCTGAAATCTCGTCTCCCGTCGCCGACCGGCTGGCCGCCGAGGGCCTGGACAGCTCCGACGTCCGCCATATCGTCCTTTCCCATTTCCATGGCGACCATTGCTCGGGCCTCTCGCGGTTCCCCAATGCGACGGTGCATTGCTCGAAGGCCGGGCTGAGAAGCGTCTGGGGCCGCGGCAGAGTCCGGGCATTGATTGCCGGAACCCCTCGCGGGCTGCTTCCGCAAGATCTGCCCGGGCGATGCGCCTTTTTCGAGGACAAGCCGGCAATTGCCCTCTGCAAGGACCTTTTGCCCTTCGAGTCGGGAGCGGACGTGCTGGGCGACGGCTCGCTGCTGGCGGTACCGCTTCCAGGCCATTGCGCGGGCCATTGGGGGGTGGTGCTGAGCGAGCCGCGGGGCCTGCATTTCCTCGTTGCGGACTCGGCCTGGTCCTCCCGCGCGATCCGGGAGAATCGGCCTGCGCCGACTTTCACCGCTACTTTCCTGGGCAATCCGGCGGCCGGAAGGGAAACCCTTTCGAGGCTCCACGCGCTCCGGGCCCGCAATCCCGACATCGTCCTCACGCCTTCGCACTGCGCGGAGCGAGCGGCCGAGGAGCAGGAGTGACCCGGATCCTCGTCACGGGCGCGCGGGCGCCGGTGGCGCTGGACCTGGCGCGATCCTTCCGGGCGGCGGGGTGCGACGTCGCCCTCGCGGATTCGGTGCGGCCGTTCGCGGCGTCGCTGTCGCGGCCGCGGTTCGAGATCCTTCGACTGCCGCCGCCGCGCCGCCGGTTTCCGGCGTTCCGGGCCCGGCTTCGCAGGCTCGCCGCGGGATTCGAGCTGATCGTCCCGACCTGCGAGGAAGTGTTCTGGCTCGCGGCCGCTGCGGAGCTCGACGGCTGGTCGGACCGCCTGTTCGCCCCCTCCACCGCAACGCTCCGGACCCTCCATTCGAAGGCGAGCTTCCCCGCGCTCGCGCGGGAGGCGGGCGTGGAGGCCCCGGCGACCTGGCCGATCGCCTCGGCGGCGGATGCGCAGCTCGTACCCCTCCCTCCGGCGGATCTGGTCCTGAAGCCCGAATTCTCCCGGTTCGGCTCGAAGACCATCCTCGCGCCCGGAGCGGGAACCGCCGCTGCCCTTCCGGTCTCTGCGGCAAGCCGCTGGGTGGCCCAGGAGCGGCTTGCGGGGGAGGAGCTGTGCGTCTGGTCGGCGATGCGCGGCGGCCAACTCGTCGCCTGTATCGTCTACCGGCCCCTCCTCAGGCACGGCCGGTCCGCGGCTTATGCCTTCGAAGCCGTGGAATCCCCTGCCGCGGTCGAGATGGCGAGGCGGATCGCCGGGCATGTCGGAGGCGACGGGCAGCTGTCCTTCGACGTCATCGTCGGGGCTGACGGGCAGGCGATCCCGATCGAATGCAATCCCAGAACGGTGAGCGGAGTCCATCTGCTCGACGGCTCGCCGCGCCTCGCTCTCGCCCTGCTCGGCAGAAGCGAGCTCGTCCCGCCCCCCGCCGGGACGACGCGCTACCTCTCGCCGGCCATGGCATTGATGGGCGCCCCGGCAGCTCTCGCCGGAGGCAGCTTCGCCAAGCTCCGGGCGGTCTGGCGCAAGGGGCGGGACTCGGTCGGAAGGCCGGGCGACCGGCTCCCCGTCCTCGGAGTGCTGCTCGACGCCGCCCGGTTCGCCGTGAAGGGCGCCGTCCGGCTCCGCGGCCCGACCCGCGAGACGACCGACGACATCGAATGGAATGGCGAGGCCTTCGAGTGACTGCCGCCATGCTTCGCGAGATGACGGGCCGCGGCGCCGCCGCCATGGTATCGAACGTCGCAACCCGATTTTGG
>DASVUW010000229.1:0-6311 GCA_036386845.1 Allosphingosinicella sp.
GCTGAACGCGCTCGCCATCGACGCGATGGTGCCGGCGCTCCCCGCGATCGGCGAGGCGCTGAGCGTCGCCGACGAGAACAGCCGGCAGCTCGTCGTCTCGCTCTACGTGCTCGGCTTCGGGCTCACCCAGATAATCTACGGGCCGCTGTCCGACCGGTTCGGGCGAAAGCCGGTGCTCATCGTCAGCCTCGTTCTTTACGTCGTCTTCGCCCTGGCCTGCTGGGCGGCGCCGAGCTTCACATTGCTGCTCGCGGCCCGGATGGCGCAGGGCGGCGCGGCGGCCTCGACCCGGGTGCTGGTCGTCTCGATCGTCCGCGACCGGTTCGAGGGCCCGCAAATGGCCCGGATCATGTCGCTCGCCTTCCTCGTCTTCCTCCTCGTCCCGATGCTCGCCCCGGTCTTCGGCCAGCTTACCCTGCTGGTCGCCTCGTGGCGGGCCATCTTCTTCGGGCTGGCGCTCGGCGGAGCGATCATGCTGATCTGGACGGTCGTCCGCCTCCCGGAGACCCTGCGCCCCGAATATCGCCGGCCGCTCGATCCGAGGACGATCTGGCACGGCGCCTGGCAGACTTTGAGCAACCGCCAGTCGCTCGGCTACACGCTCGCCTTCACTTTGATGATGGCGAGCCTGATGGGCTATATCAACTCGGTCCAGCAGATCGTCTTCGACGTCTTCCGCCGGCCCGAGCTGATCGCGGCGACCTTCGCCGGAGTGGCGCTGCCGATGGCCTTCACCTCATGGCTCAACTCGAGGATCGTCGAGCGGATCGGCACGCGCCGGGTCGCCCATGCCGGGCTGGCGCTGTTCACCTTGTCGGCGCTCGCCCACCTCGGGATCGTCCTCACCGTCGGCGAGGGGCTGTGGCTGTTCATGGTCATGCAGGGGCTGACCATGGCCTGCTTCGGCCTCGCCTCGGCCAATTTCGGGGCGCTCGCCATGCAGCCCCTCGGCCATGTCGCCGGGACGGCCTCCTCCGTCCAGGGGGCGATCGGGACGATCGGCGGAGCGCTGCTGGGACTCCTCGTCGGCCAGAGCTTCGACGGCACCCTCGTCCCCATGGTCGGCGCTTTCGCCGCCTTCGGAGCGGTCGGGCTGCTCATCCTGGTCTGGACGGAACGCGGACGCCTGTTCGGGCAGGGGTGACTCAGCAGCCGGTGACTGAGCAACCCGGCGCGGTGCCCGGGCCGAAGGCCCTATTCAGGGTTCGCACAAAGGCACGAAGGCACGAAGATGCCTCGCCCATGCCATCCTGCGGACCTTCCGAATTGGCCGCAGAATAAGCCGCTACGCGGACTTTTTGTGCCTTTGTACCTTTGTGCGAACCCAATTTCTTTCTTCAATCGCCTGTCCGAATCCGGACGAAGTGAACGACCTGGATGCGACTCGCCCTAAATATCGTCGTCCGGGCTCGGGCCGGCCATCAGGGCCTCGGCGACCTCGTCGGTCTTGCCGCGGATGGCGCGCTCGAGGCGGGCGGCGACCTCGGGATTCTCCTTGAGGTAGGTCTTGCTATTCTCGCGGCCCTGGCCGATCCGGATCGAATCGTAGCTGAACCAGGCGCCGGACTTCTCGACGATTCCGGCCTTGACCCCGATGTCGAGTATCTCGCCGACCTTGGAGATGCCCTCGCCGTACATGATGTCGAACTCGACCTGCTTGAACGGAGGCGCCACCTTGTTCTTCACGACCTTCACCCGCGTCGTGTTCCCGACGATGTCGTCGCGGTCCTTGATCTGGCCGGTGCGGCGGATGTCGAGCCGGACGGACGCGTAGAATTTGAGCGCGTTGCCGCCGGTCGTCGTCTCCGGATTGCCGTACATCACGCCGATCTTCATGCGAAGCTGGTTGATGAAGATGACGAGGCATTTGGACTTGGAGATGGAGCCGGTGAGCTTCCTCAGCGACTGCGACATGAGGCGCGCCTGGAGCCCGACATGGCTGTCGCCCATCTCGCCCTCGATCTCGGCGCGGGGGACGAGCGCGGCGACCGAATCGACGACGAGGACGTCGACGGCGTTGGAGCGCACGAGGGTGTCGGTGATCTCCAGCGCCTGCTCGCCGGTGTCGGGCTGCGAGACGATCAGTTCGTCGACGTCGACTCCGAGCTTGCGGGCATAGACCGGGTCGAGCGCGTGCTCGGCGTCGACGAAGGCGGCGGTCCCGCCGGCCTTCTGGGCCTCGGCGATGACGTGGAGGGCGAGAGTCGTCTTGCCCGAGCTTTCAGGCCCGTAGACCTCGATCACCCGGCCGCGCGGAAGCCCGCCGATCCCGAGCGCGATGTCGAGGCCGAGCGAGCCGGTCGAGATGGTCTCGATCTCGACCGCCTCGCGCGAGCCGAGCTTCATCGCGGAGCCTTTTCCGAAAGCGCGGTCGATCTGCGCCAGCGCGGCCTCGAGGGCCTTCTGCCTGTCCATATTGTCCGAGTTTCCCACCACCTTGAGTGAAGCCGCCATGGCCCGCATCCCCTATTGCCTCTGCGCCGTCCATTCAACGCGATTATATGAATGTACGCTATGTGTTCCACGAGAACAAGAGGAAAACGCCTATCCATCCTAGGCTGGTCTCGGCCCTATCCAAAAATCGCTTGGGCCGCCCGCAAAATAGCCTTCCGATCCAACCCGATAAAAATTGGTGCCTGGCACCAATTTCGGATTGCCGATGCGATTTTGGGATGGTCCGGACCAACGGCTAACCAGTGGGAATGGGGCGCCCGATCCGACTCACCATTCCCGGCCATCCGCACCACGTCACCCATCGCGGCAACAACCGGCAACGCACCTTCTTCTCGAGCGCCGACCACCGCCTCTACATTCGCTATCTGGCCGAAGCCTGCCTGGCGGCCCGCACCTCGGTCTGGGCCTGGTGCCTGATGCCCAACCATGTCCACCTGGTTCTGGTGCCCTCCACCGAGGCGGGGCTAAGCGCCGTCCTCCACCGCACCCAGGGTCGTTACACGCGGGCCGTCAACGCGCGCGAAAAGTGGGTGGGCCAGCTGTGGCAAGGCCGTTTCGCGTCTTTCGTCATGGACGAAGGCTACCTCCTCGCCTGCGCCCGCTACGTCGAGCTCAACCCGGTCAGGGCCGGCCTCGTCGCCCGCGCCGGCGACTGGCCCTGGTCAAGCGCCCGGGCGCATCTGGGCGGACGGGCCGACCCGCTGACCGATCCCGGGCCGCTGCTTGAGAGATGGCCGGACTGGCGGTCGGTCCTGGCTTCCGGCGAGGAAGAGGCGGCGCTGAAGGCGATCCGGGCGCGCGAGCGCAGCGGCCGCCCGCTCGGCAGCGACGCCTTCCTTGCCCGTCTCGAGACCGGGACTGGGCTTCGGCTGCTTCCCCGGCCGCGCGGCCGGCCTTCGGTCCGGCCCATGATTCCATGACCCGTGAAGAATGGTGCCTGGCACCAATTTCCGATCCCGATGAGCGAATGTTTTCAACGACTTGAAAATTGGTGCCTGGCACCAATTTCCGAGCCGCATTCAAAAGCCGCATTGGACGGGCCGGATCTTCCCGCCGTAACCGGGGTCGGCGGCACGATTGGTTCCTCGAGCGGCAAGCCGCATCCGCCCCTTGTCGAGCATCGCCTTTGCTGGCAACCGTCGGGCCCGTCCCCCGGGAAGAGGCGCCCATGCCCGTCCTGCCAATATCCCCTCCTTGCCTTATCGCGGTGGCGCTGGCCGTCCTTGCCGCCCTTCTGGTTCCGACCGCCGCCCAGGCCCAGTCGCCCGGCAAGCCGCCGGAGGACCCCGCCGGGGCCATATTCAAGGGATGCCGGTCGCCCGACCTGGCGAAGGAGAGGGACTGCTATGCGGCCGCGCTCGACGAGCGATTGGAAAGCGGCGGCCCGGCGCCGGTGCTCCAGCTGCTCGACCGCCTCGCCTCGCTGGACCCCGATGTCCGGAGGGACGGGCATTTCTACGCGCACCGAATCGGCATCTCGGCGCTCAAATCCCCGGCCGAAGTGGGCCGGGTTTTCGCGACCTGCACGCCCGCCTACGAATCGGGCTGCTATCACGGAGTCATCCAGTCCTACTTCATCGCGACTCAACGCGCCGGCGGCGGAGTGACGACCGAGAGCGTCGAGGCGCTCTGCGGAGACTATCGAGGGAAGCGCTCCGACCTGCTCTTCCAGTGCACGCACGGCCTGGGCCACGGCCTCGCCATCCTGCACGGCCACGATCTCCCGAAGGCGCTGAGTTCCTGCGACCTGCTCAGCCGCCAGCCGGAACGCGAGATGTGCTACGCCGGCGGGTTCATGGAGAGCCTCGTCAACGCGACTCATCCCCATAGCGTCCCCACCGCGGCCAAGGCCGGGCCCGGGCCGAAGGTGAAGGCGGCGGCGGCGCATGGTGGACACGGTCCGAATGGACACCATGGTCCGGCGAGCGGCGATTCGGCGTCGGCGAAGCCGAAGTTCCAGGCGCTCGATCCGGCCGACCTCCATTATCCCTGCTCAAGGCTCGACGAGAAATATCTGATCGCCTGCTATACGATCCAGACCTCGGCGATGCTTCACCATAGCGGCCGGGACGTCGGCCGGGCGGCGAGCGAATGCGGGCGCGCTCCGCAGATCGCCCGCGGCACCTGCTTCGTCAGCCTCGGGCGCGACGTGAGCACGATCGCGATGAAGGACTTTCCGGAGGCCGTCCGCCTTTGCGGCCTCGCCGAGAAGGCGTTTCGCCCCGACTGCCACCGCGGAGTGGTGCTGTCGATCGTCAACTGGAACGCGGACCCCGCCGAGGGCATCCCCTATTGCCGGGCGGTGACCGAGCAGGAGAGCAAGCGCGCCTGCTATGTCGCGGTGGGCGGCCAAGCGCTCGTGCTTCCGGAAGGACAAGCGAGGCAGGATCAGGCGTGCCGCCTCGCCGAGGCGGATATGGTCGACCTGTGCCTGGGCCGGCCGGCTCCGCCCCTGCCGGGAAGTGGCGCCTAGGCTGCGTCGCCCAACCTGGCCGAACTCTCTTCGGAGGGAAGCCTTCGCCGCCGCCTTGCCGCCCACCCGCCGCCACTCTATCGCCTGCGCCGATGCACCGCCCCTTCCCGCACCGCCACCTGCTCGGGATCGACGCCCTCTCGGCGGAGGACATCCTGCAACTGCTCGACGAGGCGGAGCCGTGGGTCGAGTTCAACCGAAGCGCGCGCAAGGCCGACCAGCGCCTGGCCGGCCTCACCCAGTTCAACCTCTTCTTCGAGAATTCGACCCGTACCCTGTTCTCGTTCGAGGTGGCCGGCAAGAGGCTCGGCGCGCAGGTGGCGAACTTCCATCCGGGCGGGTCGAGCGTCCGCAAGGGGGAAAGCCTGATCGACACGGCGCTTACCCTCGGCGCGATGAGGCCCGACGTGATGATCGTTCGCCACGGCGAGACGGGCGCTCCGCAACAGGTGGCCGAGGCCGCGCCCTGTCCTGTGATCAACGCCGGCGACGGCACAGGCGAGCATCCGACCCAGGCGCTTCTCGACGCGCTCACCATGCGCCGGCGCAAGGGCCGGATCGAAGGGCTGGAAGTGGCGATTTGCGGCGACATCCGGCACAGCCGGGTGGCCGGGTCGAACCTCAAGCTCCTGCCCAGGCTCGGCGCCAGGGTGCGGCTGGTCGGCCCCCCTTCCCTGCTGCCGGCCGAGGCCGGGGGCGACTTCCCGACCTTCACCGATTTCGACGAGGGCATTGCAGGCTGCGACGTGGTGATGATGCTGAGGATCCAGCGCGAGCGGATGGAGGAGAGCGTCTCGGGAAGCCTTGCCGATTTCCACGCCCTGTACGGGCTCACCATGGAGCGGCTCGAGCGGGCGGCACCGGACGCGGTCGTCATGCATCCCGGGCCGATGAACCGCGGAGTCGAGATCGACGGCGAAGTGGCCGATCACCCGGCCCGTTCGGCGATTCTCGAGCAGGTCGAGATGGGCGTGGCTGTGAGGATGGCCGTGCTCGACGTCCTCACCCGCGACCGGCGCCTCTGAGGCTCCGGATCGTCATCCCGGATTATTGGTAATTGGTGCCAGGCACCAATTACCAAGCGCTTGGAAAATCAGGCGACTTTTTATCGTTAATTGGTGCCTGGCACCAATTTCGGATCAGCCGCGGCGGTTTGCGCCGTAGCGGCCGGCCCAGCGCACCGGGGAGTCGCCGGCGACGGTGCGGACGAAGCAGGCGCCGCCTTTGGACTGGATCGAGCGGCAGGTGCGGGCCGCCGCCTCGCGGCTTGCGAAGCCGGCGACCGAAAGGCGATGAAGCGTGCCCCGGCCAGGGACCGCGACCGTGGTGCTGAGCGGGGTCAGATCGGCGAAGGCGAAACGCTTGTGCATCTGCGCCCAGGCGC
>DASVUW010000230.1:0-3785 GCA_036386845.1 Allosphingosinicella sp.
GTGGGAGGACGACGTCGCCGACGGCAAGGTCACCGACTTCCGCCGCGCCGTCCAGGCCAAGGAGGGGGAGAAGGTCGTCTTCTCCTGGCTCGAATATCCCGACAAGGCCACCCGCGACTCGGCCACCGAGAAGATGATGGCCGACCCTCGGATGGAGCAGATCGGCGCCACCATGCCGTTCGACGGCCGGCGCATGGTCTACGCCGGCTTCGCTTCGGTCCTCGATGAAGGCACAGCGGCCGGTAGCTATGTCGACGGCTTCGTGCTCCCCGTGCCCGCGGGCAATCGGGAAGCGTATCTGGCGCTGGCGCAAAAGGCGGCGGCGGACTTCGAGAAACATGGCGCCAACCGCTTGGTCGAGGCCTGGGGCGACGACGTACGCGACGGCCAGGTCACCGATTTCCGCCGTGCAGTGAAGGCCGAGGAAGGGGAGAATGTCGTCTTCTCCTTCCTCGAATGGCCGGACAAGGCGACCCGCGACCTCGCCTGGTCGAAGATGAAGGAAGACCCCGGAATGCAGCCCGACCACGGCAACATGCCCTTCGACGGCAAGCGCATGTTCTGGGGCGGGTTCGAGGTGCTGGTCGATTCCAAGGCCGGGATCGGGCTCGAAACCGCCGAGCGCGAGATCGCCTGACCCACACGCAGGAGCATTCCATGACCGACAAGATCACGCCCGTGCTGTGGTTCGACAAGGAAGGAGAGGAGGCGGCCAATTTCTACGTCTCGCTCCTGCCCGACAGCCGGATCGACCGCGTCACCCGATCGCCTGCCGATTATCCGAGCGGCAAGGAGGGCGACGTCATCACCGTCGACTTCACCCTCGCGGGCCGGCAATATCAGGCGCTCAACGGCGGGCCGGGATTCCCGTTCACCGAGGCCGTCTCCTTCATGATCCATTGCGAGGACCAGCAAGAAGTCGACCGGCTGTGGGACGCGCTTGTCGATGGTGGCGGCGAGCCGGTCCAGTGTGGCTGGCTGAAGGACCGGTTTGGCTTTCGCTGGCAAATAACGCCCAGGGCGATGCTGGACATGCTGGCCTCCGAGGACCGCGCGGCCGCCCGCCGAGCATTCGAGGCGATGATGGGCATGGTGAAGCTGGACGTGGCCGAGCTGAAGCGGGCATTCGACGGCAGATAGAACCAAATCTGCCTCCCCATCGCCAGATGGGGAGGGGGACCACACGAAGTGTGGTGGAGGGGTGACCAAGCGCGCGCCTTGGAGGTTCGCATGGGAACCTCCAGGGCTGCGACAGATCACCCCTCCACCACCTTCGGTGGTCCCCCTCCCCACGCTCCGCGTGGAGGCAAGATGAAATCAGAACAGCAGGGTCGGGTTCGACAGGTCCTGCGCCGGAGCGAAGCCGACCAGGCCAAAGTCGCTCACTCCCAGCAGCACGACCGAGCCGCCGCCTTTGGTGAAGACGACCGTCGTGTCGAGCACTCCGTCGCCGTTGACGTCGCTGGTCTCGCTACCGGCCACTCCGATCCCGTCCTCGAGCGCGATCCGGTCCACTCCGGCCTGGAAGTCCGTGACGGTGTCGCGGCCGCCGCCCTTGCCGAACTGGAAGATGTCGGCGCCGGCGCCGCCCGCCAGCACGTCGGTGCCGTTGCCGCCGGCGAGGACGTCGCGCCCGTCGCCGCCGAACAGCAAATCGTTGCCGTTCTCGCCGAGCAGGATGTCGTTGCCCGAGCCGCCGTACAGCGAGTCGCTGCCATTGCCGCCCTTGAGCAGGTCATGGCCGCCGAGACCGTTCAGGACGTCGTTGCCGTTGCCGCCGTCGAGCCTGTCCTCGCCGGCCGTGCCGTTCATCGTGTCGTCGCCGTTGCCGCCATTCTGGCCGACACCGTCCGCCACTCCGGTCACCGTCACGCTGACGGTGGCGGTGCTGGTCAGTCCGCCGGCGTCCGTCACCGTGTAGGTGAAGGTGTCGACCGCGGTCTGGCCTGGAGCGAGTGCGTCGAACGAATCGTGATCGGCGACGTAGCGAAGGTCCTGGGTGGCCGGATCGAAGACCAGGCTGCCCAGGGTTCCCGAACCGTTCACCGAAGCGATCGAGAGCGTCGTGCCCGCATCGGGATCGCTGTCGTTGCCGAGCAGCAGGCTCCACAAATTGCCGGTGGTCGCGTCCTCGTTGACGGCGACCGCGTCGGCCGCCGCCGTCGGCGCTTCGTTGACGTTGGCGACGTTGATCGTGACCGTCCGCTCGACCGAAAGGCCGTCCGGATCCGTGGCTCGGATGACGAGGTCGTAGGCCGCCTTAGCCTCGTGATCGAGCGCGGCCGTCGTCGTGAGTGCGCCGGTCGCCGAGTCGATCGCGAACAGGCCGCCGGCATTGTCGACGAGGCTGTAGCTGAGCACGTCCTCGGGATCCGGGTCCTCGGCGCTGGCCGTTCCGACCAGCGTTCCCGCCGGAGCATTCTCGTTCACCAGATTCCCGTCGAGCACGAGGCCTTCGGGAGCCTCATTGGGATGCTCGATGACGAAGCGGCCGACGATCGGATCGTGGTCCGTCCCGCGCGCCGTCCCGGAGGTCTGCTCCGCGTTGATGTGGACGGCGTCGAACATCGCTCCGGACGCCAGGCCCCCGGAGACGAGCAGATGGTCGATCGCCTGGAGGTTGCCGTCGAACACGTAGGTGTAGCGCTCCTCGCTCGCCAGCGTCCGGTGAAGGTCGAGCAGGCCGGTCGCCTCGATCGTTCCGACGGCGTCCTCGAAATAGAAGCCGTTGAAATCGCCGAGCACTCCGAGCTTCAGCGCCGGGTTGGTCGCGAGCGAATTGCTGACATAGGCGGTTACCGCCGTCGCCTGCGCCGTGCGGGCGCTGTCGCCGGCATCGGACGGCGGCTGGTTTGCGCCCATCAGAGCGTCGCTTCCGATGCGCGAGGTGAAGTGGACATTGATCAGCCGGACGACCTCGCCGTTGAAGAGGAAGTCGGCGACGAGCGGACGGCGGCTTCCGGCGAAGGCAGGGTCCTCGATCAGCTGAGCGCTGCCCTCGACATAGGTGACCCGGTCGGCATTGTAGAGATAGCCGTTGCGGATGTTTCCGCCCGGCTCGCCGCCGGTCGAGCCGGCGCTGGAGGGAGCGACCTCGATATAGACATAGTTCGGACCGCCGATCGCCGCGATCGCGTCGATCAGCTTCTGGGCCGTCACGACTCCGGAGAGAGGATCGCTGCCGTTGAGGCCGTTGGCGTCCTGGATCTCCTGGAGACCGATGATGTCCGGCGCCGCGAGGTTGTAGACGATGTTGCTCGCCAGCAGGTCGAACTTCGCCTGCGGATCGTTCGGGTCGAGATTCTCGACATTGTAGCTGGCGATGGTGAGGTGGTCGCGGTCGCCGGTGAGGCTCGTGGTCTCGCGCGGCGCAGTCACGTCGGAGACGACGGTGACCGCTTCGGTGACCAGCACCTCGTAGCTGTTGAAGCCGTAGGACATGATCCCGGTGACGTCCGACAGGACATCGCCCATCGAATGGTTGGGCGCGTAGCCCGCGAACAGCGCAGTCGTGGCGTCGAGCTGGATGCGCTCGGGATTGAAGTCGCCTTCGGAGACGGTGACCCCGGTGCGGCCGTTGAAGCCCGTGGCTCCAAGGCCGCCCGAGGCGAGCACCCAAGTCTCGCCGAAATTCGTCGTGTTTGAGACCGCGACCGGAGAGTCGATCGTGACCCGCATGCCTTCCATCGACTCGTAGAAGTCGAGGCCGTCGGTGGCCGGATCGTAGCTGGTGAAGCCGTCATCCTCGATGGACTGGGTCGGGGGCGTGCGTCCGCCGACTCCGA
>DASVUW010000231.1:0-18657 GCA_036386845.1 Allosphingosinicella sp.
TTCAAGACCCGGCAATATGGGACGAAGTGGAATGTCGGCGCGCGCGACGAGGAATTGCCGCCGCCGAAGCCCATCGTCGGCCGGCTCGCGCGAGCCCAGGCCAATTTCTTCGAGACCTTCCCGATCTTCGCGGCCGCGGCGCTGATCGTGGGCGTCGCGGATCTCGGCGACCGCTGGACTCAGATAGGGGCCTGGCTGTGGCTCGGCGCCCGCCTCGTCTATCTGCCGCTCTACGCCATGGGGGTGCCGGTGGTCCGGACGATCGCCTTCCTTGCGAGCGTCGTGGGAATCCTGCTGGTGCTTCGCCCGGCGCTGGTTGCGTCTTTGGCATAACCGTCATCCCAGCGAAGGCTGGGATCCCAAGGTGTGAAAGGCACCTGTGATCTTCACCCGCCGGGGCCCCAGCCTTCGCTGGGGCGACGGAGACTACCAGGTGAAGGGATTCTCGTGCTCGTGGCGCGGCGGCACCCGGACCTCGCGGACTTCGGCGATGATTCCGTCGCCGCAGCGAATCGCCACTCCGCCATAGCGGTCGATCGCCGGAAACTCTCCCCGGACATTGTGCACGACCGGCGCTCCGCCGGGCTCGGCTTTTCCCTCCGTCCGCACCCGCACCTGCTGGATCGGCTCGTCCAGGCGGGCGACCGGACCCTGGGCGAGGCTCGCATGAAGGCCGCTCGCCGTCGTCACCTTGCCGGTCACGACCAGCTTGCGGGTCAGATAGGGAATCGGGCTCGAGGTCGAAGAGAATTCGACATGGGCCTTCCAGTCCGACGAGCCGCGCACCCGGCAGGGCGCATATTCGGTTTCGCGTATCGGTCCGTCGAGCGCGCAGCCGGCCGGGACGATGAGGAGGGCGAGAGCGGCACGGCACGTGAGGGGGAATGTTCGCATCGGCACGTGCCTTAGCGGGTCGCCGCCCGAGGGGCTAGACCGCTGCCTCGGCCGCGGCCGCCGCCCGGGCCGCCCGCCCGGCGCGAAGACCCTCGCCCACGAAGATGGCGAGCGCCGTCCAGATCGCGGCGAAGCAGACGATATGGGCGGTGGTGAGCGGCTCCCCGAACACCGTCACCGCGAGGACGAACTGGATCGAAGGCGCGACATATTGGAGGAAACCCAGCGTAGAATAAGGAAGCCTCTTCGCCGCCGCGGTGAAGAGCAGGAGCGGGATGGCGGTGAGCGCCCCGCCCAGGATGAGGAGAAGATCGGTGAGGCGGCTGTGGAGGAAGTCGCTGTGACCGGTGTGCGTGAGCCACAGCACCCAGCCGAGAGCGAGGGGCGCGAGGAACAGGGTCTCGATCCACAGCCCTTCGAGCGAATCGACGGGGGCGACCTTCCTCAGGAATCCGTAGACGGCGAAGCTCGCGGCGAGGATGAGGCTGATCCAGATCGCCCCGCCGGCGCCCAGGGCCATGATCGCCACGCCCGCGCCGGCCAGGACGACCGCCGCTTTCTGAAGCAGGCTGAGCTTCTCCTTGAGGAGGAAGACTCCCAGCAGCACGTTGACGAGCGGGTTCAGATAATAACCGAGGCTCCCCTCGAGCACGTGGTTCGTCACCACGGCGTAGATGTAGACCAGCCAGTTGATCCCGATCAGCACCGCCGTGAGCAGCAAGGTGAAGGCCACCCTGGGCTCGGTCAGGGCGGCGCGGATCCGCGGCCACCTCCTCCACAAGGTGGCGAGCGCGCCCAGGAAGATCAGCGACCACAGGATTCGGTGGGCGACGATCTGGGTCGCCCCGACATGGGTGAGGACCTTGAAATAGAGCGGCAGCACGCCCCAGAGGGCATAGGCGCCCAGCCCCATGAGGAGCCCGGAACGGGTGCGGGCGGCTTCGGTCACGGCCGGGCGGGTAGCCGAGGGCGGGAGGCCGGACAAGCATTTGGCGAGCCCGAACAAGGGCTTCAACAGGATCGAAACGCGCTTTAGGATCGGCCGCGATCGGGGAGAGAGAATGAATCGTCCCAGCCTGTGCGCAGCCCTCGCCGCCGCCGCTTCGCTTTGCGCGTGCGACTCGGACGTCCGGACTCCGGAGCCCGAGAACGAGGCGACGAACAGCCACGTCTCGGCGGAGGGCAAGGCGGAGGAAGGCAAAATCTCGCTGAAGATGCCCGGCCTCGACATGACCCTCAGCCTTCCCAAGGGCGTCGCCAACGAGGCCCGCGCCGAGCGGGACAGCAAGCTTCTCTATCCCGGCGCGACCCTCAGGGGAATGGCGGTCGCCGCGGGGCCGGACAGCGAGAAGAGCGGCGAAAGCGAGGTCGAGATCCGGTTCTCGACTCCCGATCCGGTGGACAAGGTCGCCGCCTGGTACCGCGATCCTGCCCGCGCCGGCGGCTTCCAGCTGCAGCGCGCCTCGAAAGAGGGCGATTCCTGGCTCGTCAGCGGAGTCCAGAAGCGCGACGAGCACCGGTTCAAGCTTCGGCTCAGCCCTCGCCCGGGCGAGGGCACCGACGGCCAGCTGACGGTCCGCCACCGCGACTGAGGACGATGGCTGCGCTGGCCGATCCGGAGGAAGTGCGGCTTCACCTCATTGCCGCGGCCAAGGCCCGAACGGCACTCAGCTACGGCGAGCTGCTGGAGCGGCTCGGCTATTCCTTCTCGCGTCCCAAGATGCGGGCGCTCTGCAAGATCCTCGGCGCGATCGACGAGGCCGCGGCGCTTCGCGGCGAGCCGGAGCTTGCCGTCCTGGTCGTCCGCCAGAGCGACGGGCTCCCCGGCCAGGGCTGGTGGATCGCCGGCGGAGCCCGCTCGCGCGGCTACGAAGGCCCCTGGGAAGGCGCCGAGGCGAGGCGCTTCATCGACCTCGTCCAGTCGGAAAGCTTCGGCTTCTGGAAGTCCCGAAGCGGGACAGACGGCGGGGACGGCCCCGGTTAACCATCTCTCGTCACCCATTTTGCGCGGGAATGCGCCATAGCGGGCGCTTCAAGGAGTCCGCTCGATGACCAACCGCGCCTTTCCGCTGCTTCGCCTGACCGCTCTGGGGGCGGCCCTCGCGCTCGCCGCCTGCAACCGCGGCGGCGGCGAGACCAATCTCGCCGATCTGGCCAACGACGCCGATCCGGCGGTGACCAGCGCACTCAACGACCAGATCCTGGTCGACGAAAACCTAGCGACCCAGTCGAACAAGAATGCCGCCCGCCCCTCGCCGACTCCGGCGGGTGCCGCCTATCCGGCGCCCGACGCCTCGCCGTCGGCGGCCGGCAAGCCTGCGGGCCCTCCAGCCGCCCTGGGCGGGGCCAAGGGATGCTCGGATGCTCGGCGCTTCGACTACAACATGGCCTGGGCCAACAAGCTGGCGCCCAATTTCCCAGTCTATCCGGGCGGCAAGGTGACCGAGGCGGCCGCGAACAATTCCGGCGGCTGCAGCACCCGCGTCGTCACCTTCGCGACCGCCGACGATTGGCAAAGGGTGCTCGACTGGTATCACACCCGTGCGGTGCGCGCCGGCTATACGTCGGAGCATCAGGTCCGCGAGGGTGACCATATCCTGGCGGGAAGCAACGAGGGCGACAAGGGCGCCTTCTACCTGATCGTCACTCCGAAGGGCAAAAGCTCCGAGGTCGCTCTGATCGCGAATAACGGACGCTGATTTGCCTCCCCATCGAAAGATGGGGAGGGGGACCATGCGTAGCATGGTGGAGGGGTAAGTAGCGCCGGCCCTTGACGGTTCGAGCGCGATCCGCGGACCTTTCGCCAATTACCCCTCCACCACCTTCGGTGGTCCCCCTCCCCATGCTGCGCATGGGGAGGCAAAGGGTGGCGCCCCTCGCCTGGCATCGCTACATCGCCGCGATGAGCGAAGTCCGCCAGTTCACGGTCGCCCCCGACGACGACGGAATCCGGCTCGACCGCTGGTTCAAGCGGCATCTGCCTGAGGCGAGCTTCAACATGGTCTCGCGCTGGGCGCGTACCGGGCAGCTGCGCGTCGACGGCAAGCGGGCCGGCCCGGGCGACCGGATCGAGGCGGGCCAGTCGATCCGGGTCCCGCCCGCCGAGCCCACCGCCGCCGCGGCGCCGGAGCGGGCCAAGCCCGAACGCAAGCAGTTGAGCGAGGACGAGGTCGCCTTCGTCAACGAGATCGTCATCCACCGCGATCCCCATGCGATCGTGGTCAACAAGCCGCCCGGGCTCGCCACCCAGGGCGGGACCAAGACCCCGACCCATCTCGACGGATTGCTCGACGGCCTCGCCGACGACAAGGGCAACCGGCCAAAGCTCGTCCACCGGCTCGACAAGGACACTTCGGGCGTGCTCCTCGTCGCCCGCACCGCCCGCTCGGCCGGCTTCTTCTCGAAGGCCTTTTCCGGACGCACGGCGCGCAAGGTCTATTGGGCGATCGTCACCGGAGTGCCCGATATCGCCGACGGCTTCATCGACTTGCCCCTCGCCAAGCAGCCGGGAACGGGCGGCGAGAAGATGCATGTCGAGGAGGGCGAGGGCGGACTTCCGGCCCGGACCCGCTACCGGATGATCGAGCGGGCCGGCAATCGCGCCGCCTGGCTCGAGCTTCAGCCGCTCACCGGCCGCACCCACCAGCTTCGGGTGCACATGGCGGCTATCGGCCATCCGATATTGGGCGACGGCAAATATGGCGGCCCCGACGCCTTTTTGACCGGAGCGATCAGCCGCAAGCTCCACCTCCACGCCCGCCGCCTTCGAATCGATCACCCGGACGGCGAGACTCTCGACGTCACCGCCGAGTTGCCGACGCACTTCGCCGAAACGCTCGCCAATCTGGGCTTCGACCCGGAGCTGAGCGATCTTCCCCTCGACGAGGTCAAGTTCTCCGAAACGCCGGAGGGCAAGCGCAAAGCCGCAAGCGCCGCCGCCAAGTCGCGCCGCAAGGAGCGCAAGGGGGAGCGGCGGGGACGGGGGCAAAGGTGATCGGCTGGGCGCGCCGCCCCAGCCCCTCTCCCGCTTTTCGCGGGAGAGGAGGGGCCCAAGCCGAAGGCTTGGGAGGCGAGGGCCTTTTTGAGTCCGCGGTACAGACCCTCACCTCCCACCCGCTGCGCGGGCGGGCCCCTCCTCTCCCGCTAAAAGCGGAGAGGGTAGGAAAAGCTGATGCACCCCAACCGTAAATTCCACATCCGCGATCGCGAGGCGATGGCGGCGCTGGTCCGCGAGTTGGGCTTCGGAGTGCTTTTCGTCTCGACCCGGGAGGGTCCCCGCTCGGTCCACGTCCCGGTCCTTCTCGACGGCGCTCGGCTTCGCTTCCACGTCTCGCGCGGCAATGTTGTCCACGCCAGCCTGCTGGAAGGCGCGCAGGCCCTGTTCGTCGCCACCGGCCCGCATGCCTATATCAGCCCCGAATGGTATGGGCTGGAGGGTCGGGTGCCGACCTGGAACTATGTCGCCGTCGAGCTGGAGGGGGCGGTGCGGCTTCTCGATTCCGAGGCCCTCGTCCGCCTCCTCGACGACATGTCGGCCGAGCAGGAAGTCCGGCTGGCGCCCAAGCCGCCCTGGACCCGCGCCAAGATGAGCGAAGGCCGCCTCGAGGGCCTCCTCAAGGCGATCAGCGGCTTCGAAATGGAAATCGCCGACTGGCGCGGCACCGCCAAGGTCGACCAGGACAAGCCGGAGGAGGTGCGCGACCGGATCGCCGACGCCCTTGCGGAGCGGGGCGAACGGGATATGGCGGCGACGATGAGGAAGAAGGCGCTGTCATGACCCCGCACGACGACGAGGCGCTGTGGCGCAACCGGTTCATCGCGATCAACCTCATACGAATCGGCGGCACGGTCGTCGTCATGATCGGGCTCGCAATCTGGTACTCCGATCTCCTCGTCGAAGGGGGAACGCTCGTCATCGGCCTCCCTCTCGCGCTTGCCGGCCTGGTCGTGAGCTTCTGGGGGCCGAAATGGCTGGCCTCCCGCTGGAGGACGCCGCCCGGGCCATGAAGCGCTTCTACAAGATGGCGACCGTCTCCCCGGAGGCGGGCGGAGTCGCGATCCTGCTCGACGGACGTCCGGTGCGGACCCCGGCGCGGGCGGCACTGCGGGTGCCGACCGAGGAGCTTGCCGAGGCGATCGCCGCGGAATGGAATGCGCAGGAGGAAAAGGTCGAGCCCCACCTCATGCCGCTCACCGGCCTCGCCAATGCCGCCATCGACCGGGTGACGCCGGACCCAGCGGCCTTTGCCCGCAAGCTGGCCGAATATGGCGAGAGCGACCTGCTCTGCTACCGCGCCGAAGGCCCGCAATCGCTGGTCGAGCGCCAGGACCGGGTCTGGGACCCGTTGCTCGACTGGGCCCGGACCCGCTTCGGGATCGAGATCGAGACCACGGCCGGAGTCATGCACCGCCGCCAGCCTCCCCGGACCGTCGAGCAGCTCGACCGGGCGGTGGCCGCCCGAGGCCCCTTCCAGCTCGCCGGCCTCTCCCCGCTGGTCACCATCGCCGGTTCCCTGATCATCGCTTTGGCCCTGGCCGAGGGCGCGATCGGGCTCGAAGCGGCCTGGGACGCCGCCATGCTCGACGAAGCCTGGCAGGCCGAGCAATGGGGCGCCGACCCCCTCGCCGCCGCCTCTCTAGAGAACCGCCGGCGGGAGTTCGAGGGGGCGTACAGGTTCCTCACGCTTCTGTAGTTTCCGCTCATCCTAAGTGGGACTGGCTACTCAGGATGAGCGGTAGGGGCCGTCGCCGTCGAGTCGCTCCGGTGATGCGGCAGGAACCAGCGGGCCACGACCAGCCCTGCAACGATCAGCGCTACCGATTCTGCGATGAAGGCGTAGATCCAATAGCCCCAGCCAAAATGATTGAAGATGGGCGCCGCGAGATATTTCCAGACGGTGAAGCCTAGCGAGAAGCAGACCACCAGCTTCGCGAGGTCGGCGAACGGGCGCCCGCCCACCGCCGCCAGCCCGAACGCGATGAGCAGGCCCGCGATCACCGCGACGATGAACCCCGGAAGAATGGCCGACATATCGTCCGGCGAATAGCCGCGCGTGTTGAAATGGACGGTGGCGATCGGTCCGCGCGCGTAGAGCACCGCTCCCGCCGCGCTGTTGTGGGCCGGGATGACGTAGGTCCCGGTACCGCTCATCTCCCCGGTCTCGGGGTCCTTCTTGACCAGATTCTGGGCCATCGACGTCTGTACGGCGGCATTCTGCGCGTCGTCGGCCTTGGAGTAGGCGAGCTCCGCGAGCGGAGTCGCCCAGAAGATGAAGCCGATTATGAATAAGATGATACCCGCGACGAGCCCGCCGATCACCGTCCGGATCATGTTCGTCCCCTTTTTTGTGCCGATTGATCCTACGCTCAATCGGAGCGGGGGCAAGGTCAGGCCGTGAGCTGCCGGACGAAATCGTGGAGGAACACCCGGCGGGTCGCCTTGAGCCGCTCGGCCTTGAGGATGTTGTGGACGAGCTCGCGGCATTTGCCGGCGTCGTTGTTGATCAGCACATAATCATATTCGGCCCAGTGGCTGATCTCGGCCGCGGCCCGCTCCATCCGGCGGCGGATCACATCCTCGCTGTCGGTGCCGCGCGTGCGCAGGCGGCGCTCCAGC
The DNA here is from genome assembly GCA_036386845.1 of Allosphingosinicella sp. GTDB lineage: Bacteria > Pseudomonadota > Alphaproteobacteria > Sphingomonadales > Sphingomonadaceae > Allosphingosinicella. Next base: position 7,511 of record DASVUW010000231.1, read on the forward strand.
TCTTTCATCGACGGCGGCAGGATGAACACGCGGACGATGTCGGGGTCGACCTGCTTCAGCTGCTGGGTGCCCTGCCAGTCGATGTCGAGCAGGACGTCGCGTCCGCCTTCGATCGTCTTCAGGACCTCGCTCTTCAACGTTCCGTAGCGATGGCCGAACACATGCGCCCATTCCAGGAAATGGCCCGCGGCCACCAGCGAATCGAAGCCCTTGTCGTCGACGAAATGATAGTCGCGCCCGTCCACCTCGCCGGGACGGATCGGCCGAGTCGTCGCGGAGACCGACATGGCGATGCCGTCGTCATTCTCCAAGAGCATTCGCGCGATGGTCGACTTGCCGGCGCCGCTGGGGCTGGACAGGACGAAGAGGAGGCCCCGCCGCTGGAAGGCGCTTGCGATTTCCATGCGCGCTACTGGCTTGCCGAGCCGCCATGCGTCAAGCAGGTAGGGACATGGCCCGCCTCATCGCCCTCCTCCGAGCCGTCAACGTCGGCGGCCGGAAGCTGCCGATGGCGGAGCTTCGCCTCCTGTGCGGCGCGCTCGGCTGGACGGATGTCGAGACCTATATACAAAGCGGCAACGTCGTCTTCACGGCGCCGGGGAAGAACGACGGGATCGAGCGCCAGCTCGAGGATGCGATCAAGGGCAGATTCGGGATGGACGTGCCGGTGATGGTGCGAACCGCCTCGCAATGGGCCGGCTACGTCGGCGCCAATCCCTTCCCGAATGCCGCCCGGGACGAGCCGCACCGGCTCCAGCTCCTCGTTTCGAAGAATGCGCTCAACGGCGACGCTGCCGAAAAGCTGATGGGCCGAGCCCAGGGAGGGGAGTCGGTCCGCGCCGCCGGCGGGGCGCTCTGGTTCCATTTCCCCGAAGGGGTCGGCACCTCGAAGCTGGTTCCCACGGTGATCGACAGGGTCGCAGGCTCCCCCTCCACCAGCCGCAACTGGCGCACCGTCCTCAAGCTTCAGGAGATGGCATGCTGATCTTCGTCGCCCCAGCGAAGGCTGGGGCCCCAGGGGGTGAAAAGCGCCGGTGGTCTTCACCCGCCGGGGCCCCAGCCTTCGCTGGGGCGACGAGCTCGTGACTCCCCCCGTCCCCCGCCCTTATTGGCTCGCCGCGCTCGGCCTCGTCGCGGTCATGGCCCTCGTCCTGCTCTGGATGGGGCGTCCACCCATCTGCACCTGCGGCGAGGTGAAGCTGTGGGTCGGGACGGTCAACGGGCCTGACAACAGCCAGCATCTCGCCGACTGGTACACTCCGAGCCATATCATCCACGGCTTCCTCTTTTACGCGCTGGGCCGGCTGTTCCTCCGGCGCAACCCGCCGGGCGACCGGCTGATCGCAGCGGTTCTCGCCGAAGCGGGGTGGGAGCTCCTCGAGAACAGCCGCTGGATCATCGAGCGCTATCGCGAGTCGACGATGGCGCTCGGCTATAATGGCGATTCGGTGATCAACTCGGCCGCGGACGTCGGCTGGATGGTGGTGGGATTCGCCCTCGCGCGGCGGCTGCCGCTGTGGGCGACTCTGGCCTTGGCCGTCGGGTTCGAGCTTTTGGCCCTGGCGATCATTCGAGACAACCTCACTCTCAACGTGATCATGCTGGTCGCACCGAGCGACACGATAAGGGCCTGGCAGGCGGGGGTTTAGTCCTCCCCATCGCGAGATGGGGAGGGGGACCATGCGAAGCATGGTGGAGGGGTAGCTGGCAGAAGCCTGCGCCTTTACCCCTCCACCACCCTTCGGGTGGTCCCCCTCCCCAAGCTGCGCTTGGGGAGGATAAAATCAGCGAAGCGCCTTCGCCCGTTCCAGATGCTCGCGGACGACCGGCGCAGCGGCGGCCGCGACGGCGCGCAGGCTCGGAGTGTCGCCATTGCTCGCATAATTGCTGTGAAGCGCCAGAGCCATCGTGTGCGCCTGCACCTGCTGGCTGATGAAGATCCTGTCGAACGCGGCGCCGTTCGCCGCCTGGAGCTGGGCGATCATCTTGGCCTGCATCGGCATCAGGGCCGGGCTAGGCGCAGTACCGGCCGCGGTCGCGGCTGCAGCCACCTGCTGGCTGGTCGCGGTATGATGCTCCATCAGCATCTGGGCGAAGGCGCGTATGTCGGCGCTCTGGGCTCGCGACATGGCCAGCTGCGAGGACTGGATCTCGTAAAGGTCGCTGGCGGCGGCCATCTGGACATAAGCCTCGCGCTGGTTCGGGGTCATGTCGCCGGCGGCGGTAGCGGAAGCCGTCATATCGCCGTCGGTGGCGCAGGCGGCGAGAGCGAGGGAGGCGGCGGAAGCGATTAGAAGCGGACGTAGCATTGGAAACTCCTGTCGGGCAGTGGATTGCCGACAAGCGAGCCCAACGACCGCAGGTTCCGAAAAAATCCCGCCTTTAACGTGAGTTAAGGAAATTTCTTCGGCACGCCCGCTCAGCCGCCCGCGAGGCCTTCGATGACCTTGCCGGTGCCGTCGCAGACGGGGCAGGGCGTGCCGTCATGCTCGCCCGTGCCGCCGCAATGGCGGCAGATATTCTCCCCGGTGCCGGGGGTGCCCGGCGCGGCTTCGTCGCCGGGAGCGGAATCGTCGTTGCTCATGACGGTTCAACCCGCACCGAAGCGGGGCGGTTCCGAGGAACCCCGAGGGTCGGAAAGCGGTTTGCCCGGCATGAAGACATTCTTCGCAGGCGCCGCCCTCGCGCTCCCCCTCGCCCTCGCCGCCGGTCCCGCCGAGTCGGCCGAGATTTTCGGCGGGGTGTATGTGCACGACGTCGACACCGGGCTCACCAAGAGCGGGATCGAGGAAGGGGCGGACTTCGAGCTGGGCTGGCGCGGCGACAGGATCGGGTTCCTCAAGGCGATCGGCAGCCCCCGGCCGCAAGCCTTCGTCTCGGTCAACAGCGCCGGCAACACCCATTTCGCCGCCGCCGGAATAAGCTGGAAGATCGGCGGCCGAGTCTATTTTCGCCCCGGCATCGGCCTTGCCGTCCACACGGGGCCGGGAACGGTCGTGCCGGGTGATGACCGGATAGACTTCGGCTCGCCTATCCTGTTCGCGCCCGAGGTCGGAGTCGGCGCGCAGGTCTCGGACCGGCTGTCGGTCGAGGCCAGCTGGGTGCATCTCAGCCATGCCCAATTGTTCGGGCCGCAAAATCCCGGGCTCGACACGATCGGGGTGCGCCTCAACTATCGTTTTCGTTAGCTTAGGGCGGAAATCCGCAATCGACAGGAAACCGTTTCGGCCCTAATCCGCAACGGTGCACGTCAGCAAATCTAAAACCGGGGCAATTGAAACACTTGGCCCGGTACTGGACACGGCCTTGGACGCCGTCGTCGTGATGACTCGCGAAGGCATGGTGGCGGGCTGGAACGAGGTCGCGGAGCAGACCTTCGGCTGGACGGGCGCCGAAGCCGTCGGACGGCTGATGGCGGATCTGATCATCCCCGAACAATATCGCGAAGCGCATTCGCGCGGGCTCGATCGCTATAACGCGACCGCCGAGGAGCGGGTGCTCAACCGTCGGATCGAGATCAGCGCGATCGACAAGAGCGGGCGCGAGTTCCCGGTCGAGCTGTCGATCACCATTGCAGGGCATCCCGACGAAGCCCTGTTCCTCGGCTTCCTTCGAGACATCAGCGACCGCCGGACGGCGGAGGAGCGGCTCAAACGCCAGGCCAGCGAGACCGAGCTTCTGTTCAACGTGACCCGAATGGCGGCCGAGACCGACTCGTTCGACGAAGCGTTGCGGGCCTGCCTCGAGTCGATCTGCGCGATGACCGGCTGGCCCATCGGCCACGCCCTCATTGTCGGTGGCGACGGCCGCGAGCTGGTTTCGACAGGGGTCTGGCACGAGGCCATTCCGGGAGACTCGGAGGCGCTGAGGGCCCTGACCAACGCCACCAGGTTCACGCCGGGTTTCGGCCTGCCGGGCCTGATCATGGAGCGCGGCGAGCCGGCCTGGATCTCCGACGTCGAAAACCATCCCGATTTCGCCCGCAAGGGTCTTGGCTTCGCCGCCGCCTTCGGCTTCCCGATCAAGGACGACGGCAGGATCGTCGCCATCCTTGAATTTTTCAGCCGAAGCCCGTTCGAGCCTGACCCCGATCTGATGCTGACGGTGAGGACGGTCGGCGAGCAGCTGGGCCGGGTGCTCGAACGGCGCCGTTCCGAAGAGCATCTTCGTCTGCTGGTCAACGAGCTCAACCACCGGGTCAAGAACACGCTCGCCATCGTCCAGAGCATCGCCGTCCAGACGTTCACCGGAGACGGCGGCGAGGGAAGGCAGCTTCGAGCCTTTGGCAGCCGGCTGTCGGCGCTCGCCGCCGCGCACGACCTTCTTACCACCGAGAATTGGGAATTCGCTTCGCTTCGCCAGGTGATCGAGAAGGCGGGCCTGGGCTGCGGCGCCCCGCCGGAGCGGCTGACGGTCGCCGGTCCCGAGGTGAAGGTGCCGCCGAGGACGGCGGTGTCGATCGCCATGGCGGTGCATGAGCTGTGCACCAACGCGGTGAAATACGGCGCCCTCTCCAACGGCAGCGGCCGAGTTTCGGTCGAGTGGGAGGTCTGCGAAATCGCCGTCGGGGGGAGCCGGCTGCAGCTGCGCTGGACCGAAAGCGGGGGCCCGAACGTGACTCCGCCCGACCGACGCGGCTTCGGCACACGGATGATCGAGCGGGCCTTGGCCGCGGAGCTGGGCGGCACGGCCCGGATCGAATTCCTGCCCGAAGGCATAAGCTGCACCGTGGAAGCGCCGCTCCCCGCGCTCGGAGACCTTCCCGGGGTCTAGGGACGAAGCGCCTGCTCCCGGCGACGGACGGCGCGGAGACGAAGCCCCTCCCCTTCAGGGGAGGGGTTGGGGTGGGGAATGTAGGGGAGAATGTTCGCTGACGTTGGTGAGGCGAGCAGACAACCCCCACCCCAACCCCTCCCCTGAAGGGGAGGGGCTAACACCCAGCGACTTAGTTGGAGCGATTACGCCTTACCGCCCCACCATCGCCTCGGGCTTCACGACCCGGTCGAACGTCTCCTCGTCGACGAGGCCGAGCTCCAGCCCAGCCTCCTTCAGGGTCTGCCCGTTCTTGTGGGCGTGCTTGGCGATGGCGGCGGCATTGTCGTAGCCGATCTCCGGCGCAAGCGCGGTGACCAGCATCAGCGAGCGGTTCATCAGTTCGGCGATCCGGGCTTCGTCCGGCTCCATCCCGTCGAGCAGGCGCTCGGTGAAGCTTTCCATTCCGACGGCGAGCAGGTCGATCGATCGAAGCACGTTGGCGACGATGACCGGCTTGAACACGTTAAGCTCGAGATGGCCCTGGAGGCCGCCGACGGTGACCGCGACATGGTTGCCCATCACCTGGGCGGCGACCATGGTCAGCATCTCGGCCTGGGTCGGGTTGACCTTGCCCGGCATGATCGAGCTTCCGGGCTCGTTTTCCGGAAGCTTGAGCTCGCCGAGCCCGCAGCGCGGCCCGGAGCCCAGCAGCCTTATGTCGTTGGCGATCCTGGTCAGAGAGACGGCGATGACGTTGAGGACGCCCGAAAGCTCGACCAGACTGTCATGCGCTCCGAGCGCCTCGAACTTGTTCGGCGCGCTTGTGAAGCGGAGCTTGGTGAGCTTCGCCACCTCGGCCGCGAAGGCTTCCGCGAATCCCCGGGGCGCATTCAGGCCCGTTCCGACCGCGGTCCCGCCCTGGGCGAGCTGGAGCACCCGCGGCAGCACCGAGCGAAGCCGCTCGATCCCGGCCTCGATCTGGGCGGCATAGCCGGAGAATTCCTGTCCCAGCGTCAGCGGGGTCGCGTCCTGGAGGTGGGTCCGGCCGATCTTGACGATGCCGTCCCAGGCGCCGGCCTGGGCCGAGAGCCGCCGGTGCATGGCCTGGAGCGCCGGGATCAGCCGCGCCTCGACCGCCCGGGCCGCGGCGATGTGCATCGCGGTCGGGAAGCTGTCGTTCGACGACTGTCCCTTGTTGACATGGTCGTTGGGATGGACCGGGCTCTTGCCGCCGCGGCTTCCGGTCAGGATTTCGTTGGCCCGGCCGGCGATCACCTCGTTGGCGTTCATGTTGGACTGGGTTCCGGAGCCCGTCTGCCAGATGACGAGCGGGAACTGGTCGTCGTGCATCCCGCTCGCGACCTCGCCCGCCGCCTGCTGGATCGCTTCGGCAAGCTCCGCGTCGAGCCCTCCGATCCGGGCGTTCACCCGGGCCGCCGCCTGCTTCACGAAGCCCAGAGCATGGACGATCTCGACCGGCATCGTCTCGCGAGGCCCGAACGGGAAGTTCTGGATCGAGCGCTGGGTCTGGGCGCCCCAGTAAGAATCGCCGGGGACGTCGATCGGTCCGAAGCTGTCGGTCTCGGTTCGGGGAGTGGCGGTGGAGATCATGATGGCTTGAGCGTCCTTCGATACGCGGCTTCGACTTCGCTCAGCCGCTACTCAGGATGAGCGGTTATTCCAACCCCCGCCCGCTCATGCTGAGTAGGCATTGAGCGAAGTCGAAATGCCGTATCGAAGCACCGGAGCTCGAAGCTATTTCTTCCGGCTGAAATCCACCGAGACGACGTTGGACCCGTCCTCGATCGGCTCCGCGGCGGGCGGGTCGTTCTCGGCCGCTTCATGCGACTGCGGCCCGCCTTCCTCGGCGGTCGCCTGGAACTGCAGGGCGAAATTGACCGCGGGGTCGACGAAACCCGTAATCGCCGAGAAGGGGATGACCAGCCGCGCCGGCGCCTGGTTGAAGCTGAGGCCGACCTCGAAGCCGTCCCCGCCGACCTTCAGGTCCCAGAAGCGGTTCTGGATGACGATCGTCATCTCGTCGGGAAAGCGCTCGGACAGGTGCCTGGGGATGTCGACTCCGGTCGCCCCAGTCTTGAAGGTGATGTAGAAATGATGCTCGCCGGGCAGCCGCCCGGTCGTCTCGACCTCGCCGAGCACCCGCCCGACCACCGCTCGAAGCGCTTCCTGGACGATCTCGTCGTAGGGACTCAGGCTGTCGGGGGTCTCGCCTTGCATCCTTCGTGTGGTAGCGAGGCGGGGGCGCGGGTCAAGCGAGAGCTTGCCTTTGGCCCTCCGGCGATGTTGAGCCGAGCGCGGAGAACAATCATGCCGATCGACGCCACCCGCCCCTATGACGAGGGCAATATCTTCGCTCGGATCCTGCGCGGCGAGATTCCTTCGAAGCGGGTCTACGAGGACGAGCATGCGCTGGCCTTCCACGACATCAATCCCGCCGCGCCGGTCCATATCCTGGTCATCCCCAAGGGAGCCTACGTCTCCTGGGACGATTTCTCCGAGCGCGGTTCGGCCGAGGAGATTGCCGGCTTCGTGCGAGCGGTCGGCAGGGTGGCGCGGGACCGGGGGCTGGTCGAGCCCGGCTACAGGCTGCTCGCCAACGTCGGGACGGACTCGGGCCAGGAAGTGCCCCATCTCCACGTCCACCTCTTCGGCGGCCGCCCCTTGGGACCGATGCTGGCCCGCTAGCGTTTAGACCTTTGCGGTCGTGGAATAACTGGCTAGGTTCCCGGCCAAATAAACGAACGCCGGCCGGAGAGCCGGCGACCACAAGGGGACGGATATGATTTTCGGGCGCGTAAAGCCTCTCGACGCCATCCTTGCCACCGCCGAAAGGAAATCGCTGAAGCGCTCGCTCGGAGCGGTGCAGCTGACTCTTTTCGGGGTCGGCTGCATCATCGGCACGGGCATCTTCGTCCTGACTTCGGTCGGTGCGCAGAAAGCAGGCCCCGGCCTGCTCATCAGCTTCATCATCGCCGGCGCCGTCTGCGTCGTTGCGGCCCTGTGCTACGCCGAGATCGCCTCGATGGTCCCCGTCGCCGGCTCCGCCTACACCTACAGCTACGCCGTCCAGGGCGAGTTCCTCGCCTGGACCGTCGGCTGGGCGCTGCTCCTCGAATATGCGGTGGGCGCCTCGGCGGTCTCGGTCGGCTGGTCGAACTATTTCATCGACACGGTGATGGAGCGAAGTTGGGGGATAGACTTCCCCGACTGGCTCAGCTCGGGGCCGCTGGTCCTCGGCGGGAAAACCGGAGGGTTTCTCAACCTTCCCGCTTTGTCCATCGCCTTGCTGATGACTCTACTGCTGGTGAGAGGCACTTCGGAAAGCGCCAAGTTCAACGCCATCCTGGTGGCGATCAAGGTGACCGCGCTCACCGCTTTCGTCATCCTCACTCTGCCGGTGATGAAGACCGAGAATTTCACCCCCTTCGCGCCGGCAGGGATGTTCGGCGGGTTCGGCTCCGGAGTCGGAGTCGTCGGAGCGGCGGCGACGATGTTCTTCGCCTATGTCGGCTTCGACGCGGTCTCCACGGCCGCCGAAGAGACCAAGGACCCGCAACGCAACGTGCCGATCGGACTCATCGGGTCGCTTGCCATCTGCACCATCTTCTACATGCTCGTCTCGGCGGGCGCGGTCGGTGCGATGGGCGGGCAGCCGGTCATGGGCGCCGACGGAGTGCCGCTCCCGACGGGCGAGGCGCTCTCCACCCAGTGCGCGACGGCGCAATATGCCGAGGCCCTGGTCTGCTCGCGCGAGCCGCTGGCCCACGTGCTTCACACGATCGGCTACGGCTCGATCGGCAACATGCTCGGCTACGCGGCCTTCATCGCCTTGCCGTCGGTCATCCTCATCCTTCTGTTCGGTCAGACCCGGATCTTCTTCGTGATGGCGCGCGACGGCCTCCTGCCCGAGGCGCTGTCCAAGGTTCACCCGCGCTGGAAGACCCCGCACGTCGTCACCATCATCACCGGCCTGATCGTCGCCGTCGCCGCCGCCTTCTTCCCGGTCGGCGCGCTTGCCGACGTCGCCAATGCCGGCACGCTCTACGCCTTCCTGATGGTGGCCATCGCCGTCTGGCAGCTGCGCAAGACCGATCCGGACCGGCGCCGCGCCTTCCGGGTCCCGGCGGTCGGGCTGGTCGCGACCCTGACGGTGCTCGGCTGCCTCTTCCTCTTCCTCAACCTGCCGTTCGAGGCGATGATCGTGCTTCCGATCTGGACCGCGATCGGGGTCGTCTTCTACGCGCTCTACGGATACCGGAAGAGCCATCTCGGCCGCGGCCTCGTCGAGGTCCACGAGCCCGAGCTCCACGACCTGGAGCCGCCGATCCCCGGGGTCGACGAGCCGCGGAACTAGGCGCTAAAATCCTCCCAGCGATTTCGCGGGGAGGGGGACCGTGCGAAGCACGGTGGAGGGGTTCTTCGGGGTCAGGAAGACCCCTCCACCATGCTTCGCATGGTCCCCCTCCCCTGCAAATGCAGGGGAGGATTAAGCGCCCAGCCGCTCCGCGACCAGCGCCTTCAGATCCGCTTCCGGCCGGGCGCCGTAATGCGAGATCACCTCGGCCGCGGCGATCGCGCCCATCCGAAGGCTTTCCAGGTTTGAGCGGCCCTGGGCCCGGCCGGCGAGGAACCCGGCCGCGAACAGGTCGCCGGCGCCCGTCGTGTCGACGATCCGCTCGACCGGCTCGGCCGGCACCTCGACCTGCTCGCCGCCTTCGACGGCCACGGCGCCCTTTTCGCCCCGCGTAACGACGAGCACGGGCACCCTCGCCGCCGCCGACTCCACCGCGGAATCGAAGTCCGACTGGCCGGTCAGGGACACGATCTCGGCCTCGTTGGCGAACAATATGTCGAGCCGCCCGCTGTCTATCAGCGCGTTGAAGCTGTCGCGGTGGCGGTCGACGCAGAAGCTGTCGGAGAGCGTGAAGGCGACCGCCCCTCCCGCCTCACGGGTGATACCGATCGCCCGCTCCATCGCCGCCCGAGGGACCTCCGGATCCCAGAGATAGCCTTCGAGGTAGAGGATCTTCGCGCTCCTCAGCTGAGCCTCGTCGAGCGACTCGCTGCTGAGGTTCTGGGCCGCGCCGAGGAAAGTGTTCATGGTGCGCTGGGCGTCGGGGGTGACGAGGACCAGCGAGCGCGCCGTCGGCGCCTCGGACTGCGGACGCGCCGGGGTGGTGAACTCGACCCCGATGGAGCTGACGTCATGGCGGTATACCTCGCCCAGCTGGTCGTCGGCGACCTGGCCGATGAACCCGGCGCGTCCGCCCAGCATCGCAACGCCCGCGGCGGTGTTCCCCGCCGAGCCGCCGCTAATCTCCCGCCCCGGCCCCATCCGCCCGTAAAGGCGGGTCGCCTCCGCGGCGTCGATCAAGCGCATCGAGCCCTTGTCCAGCCCCTCCTGCGCGAGGAAGTCGTCGGCGGCGGCGGCGATCACGTCGACGATGGCGTTGCCGATGCAAAGGACGTCGAGGCTCTTGTCGGTCACGGGGGTCTCTTCAGGCTGAGGGAGGAGCGGCGGCCCTAGCCGTCCGCCGCGCCGCGCGTCAATTGCGCCGAGGCGGGGCAAAGTCAGGCCGGGCGGGCGCCTGTCCGCGTGGCCCTCTCGCCGGCACTGCGCCACTCTCCGGCTGTCAACTCAGGGAGGGCCGTGGTGGCGACGCAGGGAAGATTATGGCTTGGCGCGCTTCTCGTCCTGGGCGGCTGTGCGGCCCGGACGGAGCAGGCCGCGCCCGTCGTGGCCCGCCCGCCGGCGCAGCGGGCCGTGCCCTACACTTCGACCGGGCTCGAGGCCGTGCTCGGCCGCACCGCGCGAATGCTGGAGGCCCAGTTCGGCAAGCCCGCCCTCGACGTGCGCGAGGGCCCGGCCCGGAAGCTCCAGTTCGGAGGCGCCGCCTGCGTCCTCGACGCCTATCTCTACCCGCCCAAGGGGGGCGGCGAGCCCATCGTCACCCACATCGACGCGAGGCTCCGCGATGGACGCGACCTGGACCGGGCCAGCTGCGTGGCCGCCTTGACGAGGCGGTGACTTGCCTCCCCATGCGAAGCATGGGGAGGGGGACCATGCGAAGCATGGTGGAGGGGTAACTGCCGAAGACTCAGAGGATCGCGCGCGAAGCCTCGTCGTCCGAGCCAATCACCCCTCCACCGCCCTCCGGGTGGTCCCCCTCCCCATCTGGCGATGGGGAGGCAAGTAAGCGGCGCAACGCCCATCCCGCCGCCTCCGCCACCACCGGATCCTCGTCCCCGGTCAACCGCTCCAGCGCCGGCGCCAGCTCCGGCAACGCGCTGTTCCCGGCCGCGATCGCCGCGTTCCTCACCATCCGCCCGCGCCCGATCCGCTTGATCGGGGACCCTGCGAACACCTTGCG
>DASVUW010000232.1:0-7572 GCA_036386845.1 Allosphingosinicella sp.
TCCAGGTCGCCCGTCTCGCCTTCGAGGCCGGCGCTCTGGGTCATCAGCTCGCGGACATAGTCGCCGGCGCGGCCCCGGAGCAGTGCCAGCTCGCCGGAAGACGTGCGCAAGGCGAGATGGCGGCCGTCGCCGGTGACGAGCAGGTCCGGCGTCGGAGCCATGAGGGCGGCCGCCGCTCCGGCCGCGGCCGGGACGAGCCCCAGACGCCGCCCGCGGGTGCGCCACAGGACCAGCCACAGGCCGCCTGCCAGCATCAGTGCGAAGGCGGTCGCCGGCAGGGTCGGTAGCCTCGCCACGGCGCCGGGAGCCGCGGCGACGGCGTGGGCGAGGGCCAGGAGCAGCTCGAGTGAGGCGCCGGCAAGCCACCAGAAAGGCGCTCCGAGACCGGCGACGTCGAACAGCAAGGCCAGCGCCTCGAGCGGCATGATGACGAAGGTGGTGAGCGGGATTGCGACGATGTTCGCCAGGGCGCCGTACAGCCCGGCCTGGTGGAAGTGCCACAGCGCGATCGGGATGAGGGCGACCTCGACGGCGAGGCCGGTGAGGATGAGGCCGAGGACGAACCGGCCCACTTTCATCGGCCACAGCTCCTCGCGCCGCGCGAGCAGCGCCCGGACCCGCGGATGCTCGTGAAGGGCGACGATCGCGGTGATCGCGGCGAAGCTCATCTGGAAGCTCGCTCCGGGCAGCGATTCGGGCCAGAGCAGCAGGACGACGAGGGCCGCGACCGCCACCAGCCGCAAGGTCAGAGCGTCGCGCCCAAGCGCCACTCCGAGGAGGACGAGCAGGGCGGCGATGCAGGATCGGATCGTCGGCACCTCGGCGCCCGTCAGAAGCGTATAGGCGATTCCGGCCAGCGCGCCGGCGCCCGCGGCGATCAGGACCAGCCGGAAGCGCAGCGCCAGAACCGGGCTGAGCGCGAGCAGCTTCAGGGTCAGCAACATGACGGCCCCGACCACGGCGGTGAGGTGAAGGCCGCTGACCGAGAGCAGGTGGGCGAGGCCCGAGCGGCGCATCGCTTCCGCGTCCGCCTCGGGGATCCCGCCCTGGTCGCCGGTAGCGAGAGCGGCGGCGATTCCGCCCGCCCCGGCCGGGAGCTTCGATCGGATATGGTCGGCGAGGCGCTGGCGGGTATCGGCCAGCCGGGCGCGCCACCCCAGGTCGCCCGGGGGGGCCACGACCCGAACCAGAGTCACCCGGCCGGTCCCGCCGATGCCCTGGAACCAGGCGGCCCGGGCGAAATCGTAGGCGCCGGGCAAGGCCGCCGGCGCGGGCGGCATCAGATAGCCGCGCAGACGAACCGTCGCTCCGGCCTCGATCCCGGCCGGGGCCGTGGCCGAGTCGACATTGACCCTGAGCTTCGCCGGAAGCCCGGACTCGGCGGCCGGCTCGACCACCAGCCGAATCAGACCGCGCGCGGGCAGGCGCTGGAAGCTTTCGATCCCGGCGTCGAACTCGGCCGCCCGGGCATGGCTCAGGACCGGAGCTGCGACCCGCTCCGCCTTCCACCAGACGTTGGCGCAGCCGACGATCGCTGCAAGGCAGAAGATCGAGGCCGCCCGTCCCCAGCGCGTGCCGGGGGCGATGGCCTGCGGAGCCAGCGCCAGCGCGGCGGCAAGTAGGAGGAAGGCGATCCAGGCCCGAGCGTCGGGCAGTGCGAACCAGGCGGCGGTGCCGAGGCCCAGGCCGACCGGAAGCCAGAGCGGGAGCTGGTCCCGCTCGGCATCTGCGAGGGCTTCGAGGCGGCGGGAGAGCCTCGTCATCCCGGACTTGATCCGGGATCCATGAACACCGGTCTGCGAGCCCGAGTCGAGGGCGTCCGTGTTCATGGGTCCCGGCCTTCGCCGGGATGACGGCCATGATCCGCTATGCTAGGGGCCCATCCGTCACCGGCCGTCATGGGCCGCATCCTTGGAGAAAAGGCGCTTGAGCGCAACCGTCCAGCCCGGCGAGGTCGTAACCCGCTTTGCGCCCTCGCCGACCGGCTTCCTTCACATCGGCGGCGCCCGAACCGCCTTGTTCGCCTGGCTCTACGCCCGGCACCATGGCGGCCGATTCCTTCTGCGCATCGAGGACACCGACAAGGCGAGATCGACCCAGCCCGCGATCGAGGCGATCCTCGAGGGGATGCGCTGGCTCGGCCTCGATTGGGACGGTCCCGAATATTACCAGTCTCAATTCGCCGCCCGACACGCCGAGGTGGCCCACCGGCTGCTCGAGCGCGGCCATGCCTATCGCTGCTACATGACCGCCGGGGAGCTGACCGCCCAGCGGGAGCGCGCCCAGGCGGAGAAGAGGCCCTACCGGGTCGAAAGCGCCTGGCGCGACTGCTCCGCCGAGGCGCCCGCCCCCGATTCCCCGTTCGTCGTCCGCCTCAAGGCGCCCCGCGAGGGCGAGACCGTCATCGACGACCTCGTCCAGGGCCGGGTGACGGTGAGGAACGAGGAGCTGGACGACATGGTCCTTCTCCGCTCGGACGGCAGCCCGACCTACATGCTGGCCGTGGTCGTCGACGACCACGACATGGGCGTGACCCATGTCATCCGCGGCGACGATCATCTCAACAACGCCTTCCGCCAGCTCGGCATCATCCGCGGAATGGGCTGGCCCGAGCCCGCCTACGCCCATGTCCCGCTGATCCACGGCCAGGACGGCGCCAAGATGTCGAAGCGCCACGGCTCGACGGGTGTGATGGACTATGAGGCCCTGGGCTTCCTGCCCGAGGCGCTCGCCAATTACCTCCTCCGCCTGGGCTGGGGCCATGGCGACGACGAGATCATCTCCACCGAGGACGCGGTCCGCTGGTTTGATCTCGACCAGGTCGGCAAGTCCCCGTCGCGCTTCGACGTGCGCAAGCTCGAGAACCTCAACGGCCATTATATCCGCGAAGCCGATGACGGCCGCCTGGCCGGGCTGGTTACGCCCCGGATCGGGTCGCTGATCGGCCGAAGCCTCCCGACGGAAGAGATCGAGCTTCTCGTCCGGGCCATGCCGGAGCTCAAGCCGCGAGCGAAGACTCTCGTCGAACTCGCTGAGAATTCCACTTTTCTGTTCCAGACCCGTCCGCTGGACTTCGACGAGAAAGCCACTCAGCTGCTCGCCGGCGACGCCCCCCGGCTTCTCGCCCGCGCCTGGGCCTCGCTCAATGCGCTTGACGAATGGACGGCGCTCGCCACAGAGGCGGCGGTGCGCAGCACAGCGGAAGTCGCCGGGGTCAAGCTAGGCCAGGTGGCGCAGCCGCTTCGCGCCGCGCTCACCGGACGGGCGACCTCGCCCGGGATATTCGATGTTCTGGTGCTGCTTGGGCGCGAGGAGAGCCTCGCCCGAATCGCGGACCGGATGGACGGAGCAGAATAGATGGCCGACCCAAACGCCACTCTCACCCTCGGGGAGGGCAATCACGGCTTCCCCGTGCGCCAGGGCTCGGTCGGCCCCGACGTCATCGACATCCGCAAGCTCTACGCGGAAACGGGCGCTTTCACCTACGATCCCGGCTTCACCTCGACCGCCGCCTGCGAGAGCGCGATCACCTATATCGACGGCGACAAGGGCATATTGCTCCACCGCGGCTACCCGATCGACCAGCTCGCCGAGCATTCGACCTTCATGGAGGTCTGCTACCTGCTCCTCAACGGCGAGCTTCCGCAGAAGGCGGAGCTCGAGAATTTCACCTACACCATCTCGCGCCACACCATGCTCCACGAGCAGCTGTCGACCTTCTACCGGGGCTTCCGGCGCGACGCCCATCCGATGGCGGTGATGTGCGGCGTCGTCGGCGCGCTCTCGGCCTTCTATCACGATTCGACCGACATCACCGATCCCAAGCAGCGGATGATCGCGAGCCATCGCCTCATCGCCAAGATGCCGACCATCGCGGCGATGGCCTATAAATATACGCTCGGCCAGCCGTTCATGTATCCGCAGAACAGCCTGAGCTACACCGGCAACTTCCTCAGGATGACCTTCGGAGTCCCGGCCGAGCCCTACGAGGTGAACCCGATCGTCGAGCGCGCGATGCGGCGGATCTTCATCCTGCATGCTGACCACGAGCAGAACGCGTCGACCTCGACCGTGCGCCTTGCCGGCTCGTCGGGCGCGAACCCCTTCGCCTGCATCGCGGCCGGGATCGCCTGCCTCTGGGGCCCCGCCCATGGCGGCGCCAACGAGGCGGCGCTCAACATGCTTCACGAGATCGGCCGCCCCGAGCGGATCCCCGAATTCATCGCCCGGGCCAAGGACAAGGACGATCCGTTCCGGCTGATGGGCTTCGGCCACCGGGTTTACAAGAATTACGACCCGCGGGCGAAGGTCATGCAGGCGACGGCCCAGGAGGTTCTCAAGGAGCTCGGGGTCACCGATCCCGTCTTCGACGTCGCCCGCGAGCTCGAGCAGATCGCGCTCAGCGACGATTATTTCATCGAGAAGAAGCTCTACCCGAACGTCGACTTCTATTCGGGGGTCGTCCTCTCCGCTATCGGCTTCCCGACCTCGATGTTCACGGCTCTGTTCGCCCTGGCCCGAACCGTGGGATGGGTCGCCCAGTGGAACGAGATGATCTCCGACCCCGAGCAGAAGATCGGCCGCCCGAGGCAGCTCTACACCGGCCCGACCCAGCGGGATTACGTGCCGGTGGAGCAGAGATAACCGTCGTCCCAGCGAAGGCTGGGACCCCAGGGGGTGAAAGGCGCTGTGTTCTTTACCCCCTGGGGCCCCAGCCTTCGCTGGGGCGACGGGATCACCCCAGCTTCAATTTGAGCTCTCTCAGCAGCCCGAGCGAAGCGCACACGTCGTCGAACATCATCCTCACCCTTTCCTCGCCCGGTCTCGACCTAAGCATCGAGCCGGGCTCGAACCGGTCCTTGCCGGTCGCGGCGACCAGGGCCTCCTCCGGCCCGAGATAGACGAGGACCCGGCCGCTCTCCCTCAGCTCGAGCAACCGCGCCCGGAAGACCGAGTCGACAAGCAGCTCGCGCGCCTCCATCGGATGGGTCGAATAGACCTCGAACTTCTTCTCGAAGGCTTCGTCCCCGTCGATCCGTACCCGCTCCATGTCGCTGGCCGGCTTCCAGAAGTTGAAGATCTTCTTGTCGGGGACGATGGCGGTGTGGCCTTGGGCGCCGCCGCGGCGCTGGATCGCGTACATCTGGCCGGAAAAGACGGTGTACGTATTCTTGCCGGAGCGCCGCTGGAGGCAGGCCTCGTAGACGGCGAAACCGCGGCCTTCCTCGTCGGTGCCGTTGAACAGGTCGCTATAGGTCTCGCTCGAAAAGCCGCCGCCGCCGAACAGCAGGGCTCGGGCGGAGCCGAAGACGGGTGGGATGAAGTCGCCCGGCAGATATTCCATCCCGGCTTTCCTCGCGACCTCCTCGAGCACGGGATGCTTCAGGCCCTCCTTCGCGGCCATGAGCGGCGCGGCGGCGCCGATGAAGGTGGCGACGAGAAACAGGCCGACAAGGACGAAACCGAGCCCTCCCCACCCCCAGTTGACGAAGCTCGCGGTCGCGGCGGCGGTCAGGGCGAGGCCGACTCCGAGCCTCAGCCAGAATTTGCGCACCGCCACCTTCCGCTCGCCTTCGAGCTCTCCGATCCGCTCGTGCACCGTTCCGGCGGCGCACAGGGTCTGGAAATCCGTATCGGTCAGCTGAATCATCGAACCTCCCATGGCCATCGGCGGAAACTGCCAAGGCGGCCCGGCCGGCGCAACAGTTGAAACATTCCAGTTCGCACCGCGGCATAGGGCCGCAACACGCCCGGCCTATCGAATTCCGATCCTGTTCAACGATCGGAGTTGCTTATGTTGACGATCATCGCCGCCGCCCTGGCCGCGGCCTCTCCCGCCCCGGGCGAGCCCAGCCTCGACGAGGTCCGCGCCGCCACCGCCCGCTTCCGCAACGTGAAAGTCGCCCTCGCCGAGGGCTATGTCCGCGACCCGGGCAATATGTGCGACACCGCGTCGATGATGGGCCGCCCGGCCGCGCTCGGCGGGATGGGGATCCATTTCTTCCGCCCGGACCTGCTCGGAATCAAGGGACCGCCGAACCCGCGCGTGGACGGCGACGGGACTCACACCGATTTCCGCAAGCCCGCCATCCTGATCTACGAGCCGAGGGCGGATGGAAGCCTGGAGCTGGTCGCGGTCGAGAACCTGGTCTTCAAGAAAGCCTGGCACGCCGCCGGCAACAACGGCCTGCCGACCTTTCACGGAGTTGAATATGATTCCATGGCCGACGATCCGGAGACGGCGATCGACGAGGCCCATATGTTCGAGCCGCATTACGACCGTCACGTCTGGCTCTACCGGGAAAATGCGAACGGGATGTTCGCACAGTACAATCCCACGGTCACCTGCCAATTCCACAAGCCGACCGTGATCGCGGGGAAGCGGGGGGCCGAGCATCCGAGGCATTGATCCCTTGAGATCCTCCCCATCGGAGATGGGGAGGGGGACCAGGCGGAGCCTGGTGGAGGGGTAGCTGGCAGAAGCCTCGCCAATTACCCCTCCACCACCCTTCGGGTGGTCCCACTCCCCATGCGCTGCATGGGGAGGATTATCCCCTTACTCCCGCCTCAACGGCAAAGTGAACGTGAACCTCGCTCCCTGACCGGGGGCGCTGTCGACCGCCACGTCGCCGCCCATCGCCCGGGCGAGGCGGCGGGCGATGTAGAGGCCGAGTCCGGTCCCCCCCGCCTCGGTCGGGTCGACCCGCTCGAACTTCTCGAAGATCCGCGCCTGGTCTTCGGCCGAAATGCCCTTGCCCTGATCCGCGATGATCAAGGCGGCGAGATCGCCCTCGCGGTCGGTCCGGACCCAGACCTGGCCGCCTTCGGGAGAATAGCGGATCGCGTTGGTGAGGAGGTTGACGACGATCTGGAGCGCACGGCGAAAGTCGCCCAGCGCGGGAAGGCTGTCCCCGGCGGCGGGCGAATCGATCCGCACCTGCCGCTCCCCGGCGCGAACCGCGAGAAGGCCGGCGGCACGCCGGGCGACGTCGGCGAGATCTATGTCCTCGCCTTCGGGGTGGAAGTCCGGCCGTTCGATCGCCTGAAGGTCGACGAGGTCGTCGACCAGGGCAAGAAGGTGGCGGCCCGCCGTCGCGATGTCGCCCGCATAGCCCGCATAATCGCTCTTGATCGGCCCATCTCCCTGCGCGCCGATCGTCTCGGCGCTGGCGATGATCCGGGCGAGCGGGGCCCGAAGCGCCTTGTCGAGCCGTTCGCCGAAAGCCCCCGGCTCGGGAGAAGCGTCGGACGCCGGCGGCGCGGCGGGCGCGGGGGCGGTCAAAGCCGCGGCGGAACCTCGAAAGCCGGCAAATCGCCCGGCGCCGTCGATCAGCGGGATCCCGGCGAGCCGGTAGCGGCCGCCGCGGCCGCCGCGAAGCTCGGCGGCCTGGCCGTCGAACCGCCTTTGCTCGGCCAAAGCGGTGAGCAGCGGAAGCTCGCCCTCCTCCCCTTCCTCCAGACGGAACAGTCGGGTGAGCTGCCGGCCGACCAGCTGGGCCGGGGCCTTGCCGGCGGCGGCGGCCGCCGCCGGCGAGACGACCGTCAGCCGAAGCGCCGAGTCCGTCTCCCACA
>DASVUW010000233.1:0-1554 GCA_036386845.1 Allosphingosinicella sp.
GCTTTCATCCACCTCGCTGACGAACAGCTGCGGGTCGCCAACCAAAGCGCTTGCAAAGGGCGCGGACGGCGTGGCGAAATTCTTCATCACCGCGCCGTTCATCACCGTCGGCTCGAGCCCGGTCCGGTGGAGGATCCAGGCGATCATGCCGGTGACGGTCGACTTGCCGCTGGTCCCGCCGACCGCGATCCCCGTCCCGGCGGCGTTGAAGAGGCGGGAGAGCAACTCGGCTCTGGTGATCCGCTCGAGCCCCAGGCGGCGGGCCGACTGGACGTCGGGGACGCTTTCCTCGACCGCCGCCGAGGCGACCAGGATCTGCCCTGCGCGCGGGCCGCTGCCGTCCTGAAGGTGAAGCTCTATTCCGAGGTCGCGCAAATAGTCGAACTTGGCCGCGGTCCGCCCCTGGTCGAGGGCGCGGTCGGAGCCGGAAACCGCGGCGCCCTGCCCGCGGACGATCGCCGCCAGAGGCAGCATGCCGCTGCCGCCGATGCCGCAGAAGAAATAGGATTTGGTCCCTGACATGGCGTCGCCCTATTGCGGTCGACGAGGCTTTTCAAACGCTAGGGAGCGGGAATGCGCATTGGGATAGTCGCCCCGAGTACGCCGATCCTGCCCGAAACGGCGGAGCGGGTGTCGGCGATCGCGGCCGAGGCCGTCCCGGAAGCGGAGCTGGTCTTCCATTCCCAATGCTTCCGGAGCCACCGCCACTTCGCGGGCGAGGACGAGGTTCGAGCCGCCGCGTTCGTCGAGGTGGCGAACGATCCCGGCTTCGATGCCCTCTGGTTCGCGCGCGGCGGCTACGGGTCGTGCCGGATCGCCGAGGACGTGATCGAGCGACTCCGACCGGAGGCCCGGGGCAAGACCTATCTGGGCTACAGCGACGCCGGCTACGTGCTGGCCGGACTGTACCGCGCCGGCTTCGGGCGCGTCGCGCATGGCCCTATGCCGGGCGACGTGCGCCGCGACGGCGGCGATGCCGCGGTGGCCCGGGCCCTGTCCTGGCTGGTCCGTGGCGATCCCGACGCCCTGGAGCCGGACCTCGGCGAAGAACCGGCGGCGGCCTTCAACATCACGGTCTTCTCGCAGCTGCTCGGCACTGCGCTCGAGCCGGATCTGGCCGGGCATGTGCTGATGCTCGAGGATGTCTCCGAGCATATGTACCGGACCGACCGCTCGCTCTTCCACATCACCGGCAATGAAGGGGTCCGGCGGGTGGCCGGGATCAGGCTGGGCCGCTGCACCGAGGTTCCTGAGAACGACCCCGACTTCGGGGCCAGCGAAGAGGAGGTGTTCCGCCACTGGTGCGGGCGTTCCGGAATCCCCTATCTGGGCCGCGCCGACATCGGCCACGACGCGGGCAACAAGATCGTGCCTTTCGGCCGGCGATAAGGGGAGCGCCGAGTCGAGCGAGGGCGCCCCCCGCCGCGCCCGGAAAAGGTCCGAATTGGACAATGATCCACATTAAAAACGCGCTGGAACGGCCCTGAGGGGCGATCCGGCGAATTCCCCTCTTGGAATCTCTTGCGCTCGCCGCGCGTTTGGGGCTTATCAGCG
>DASVUW010000234.1:0-6906 GCA_036386845.1 Allosphingosinicella sp.
CCGGCCATGTCGCGGCCAACCGGCCGGCCGACGGAGTCGTTCTGGAGAGCTCCGCGACGACGACCGAGGACTGGGTCGAGGCGCGCACGCCGGGCGCATTCAAGCCCTTCATCAGGAAGGTCGAGATCGACTCCGGTCTTCGAGGGCGGGGCAATCTCGCGAACATGGCCCGGATCGAGGAGCCGCTGCTGCTCCTGGTCGGAGCGAAGGACGACACTACTCCGCCGCGCCTCTCCCAGAGCCTGTACGCCGCCTCGCGGCTGCCGATAAGCCGCAAGACGCTCCGGACGATCGCCGGAGCCGGGCATGAAAACGTCATGACGAAGCCGGAGGCGATCGACGCTTACCGCGCCTTCCTCGCGGCGCTCGACTGAGCCGCTTAACCTGCCGTTCAGGCGCTGAAAGCGCAGGTTCAGCTTGGCGGGACGGTCGGAGTGCGGCGACCGGTCGAAGCGTGCTTTCGCAGGCGGAACGTGGGCCGGGACCCAGCCGTTCATTCCTTGAACCAAGGGAGTTTCCGTCATGCGTAACCTGATCCTGCTCGCCGGCACCGCCGCGCTCGCCATCGCCGTGCCCGCCACAGCGGAAAAAGGCGGCAAGGGCGGCGGCCACGGCCATGGCGGCGGCAAGCCAGCCAAGGTCGAGCATGGCGGCGGACATGGCGGCGGCGGTCACGGCGGGGGCAAGCCTGCCAAGGTGGAACGTGGCGGCGGCCATGGCGGGGGCGGCCGTGTCGCCCACAGCCGGCCGCACAAGGCGGAACGGCAGGCCTTCCGTGCCGATCGGAAGGCGGAGCGTCAGGTGTTCCGCGCCGAAAGGAAGACCGAGCGGCCCGCCTTTCGCGAGGAGCGGCGCTCGATCCGCGACGAACGCCGCCAGGATCATTTCGTACGCCGCGGCGGAGAGGAGCACCGCGATTTCCGCCGCGTTGGACGCGACCGCGAGGATTACCGCCCGATGCCCGATTTCCGCTCCGGGGAACCGCGCTTCGCCGGCTATGCCCGCTCCTGCCCGCCGGGCCTTGCGAAGAAGGGCAATGGCTGCCTTCCGCCGGGCCAGGCGAAGAAGCATTTCGCCCGCGGCCAGCGGATCGATCGCGACTGGTTCGAGGGCTATCGGATGCCTGTCTCGTATCGGAGCTTCTATCAGGACTCGCCCGAGCATTATTACAGCTACGACGACAGCGGCTACATCTACCGCGCCGACCGCGGCAGCGACCTGATCAGCGCGATCATCCCGCTGTTCGGAGGCGGCTTCGGGATCGGCCAGCCGCTTCCGTCCGGCTACGATGCCTACAACGTCCCGATTCAGTATCGCGACGACTATTACGACACCGACGAATCGCTCTACCGCTACGGCGACAACGCCATTTACCGCGTCGACAACCAGTCCGGGCTGATCGAGGGCATCGTCGCGCTGCTGGGCGGCGACCTCAACGTCGGCCAGGAGCTGCCGGACGGGTACGACGCCTACAATCTGCCGATGGACTATCGCGACGAATATCAGGACGGCGAGGACTACAATTATCGTTACGCCGATGGGAACATCTACCAGGTAGATACGAAGACCCAGATCATCCAGGCGATCATGGAGATGGTCGCCTGACAGTTTCGGGTCGCCATTATCCTGGGGAGACTGCTTGATGAAGAAATCGCTGTTCGCCGCCGCGCTGCTCCTCGCCGCCTGCGGCCAGGGCGAGGGTAACCACGCCTCGGAAACGGATTCGAACGGCGCCGCGCCGGCCGCCGCCGGCAAAGGCGAGCAGCCCAAGACTCACCTTCTGCAGGCGCTGGAGGGCTCTGCCGACCACAAGACGCTCGCCAACGCGGTGAAGGCGGCGGGACTCACCGAGACCCTGTCCGGCGCGCAGCCCTACACCCTCTTCGCGCCGACCGAGGCGGCGTTCGGCAAGCTGCCGGCGGGCGCCGCCAACGGCCTGCTCGCTCCGGAAGCCAAGGGCCAGCTGGTCGCGCTCCTCACCGGCCATATCGTTCCGGGAGTCGTCACCGCGGAAGATCTCGGCCGCGCCATCGAGCGCGGCAAGGGCAAGGCCGAGCTCGCCACGGTGGGCGGAAGCAATCTGAGCTTCGCCAGGGACGGCGGATCGATCGTCGTCACCGACGCCGCCGGCGGTCGTGCGGCGGTCACGGGCGCCGAGCGGCTCGCCTCGAACGGAGTCGTCCACAGCGTCGACGGGGTGTTAAGGGGCAGGTGACCTGTCCTCCCCGAGCTTGCTCGGGGAGGGGGACCAGGCGAAGCCTGGTGGAGGGGTAGATGGATCAGGCCTGTTCCAGTTGCCCCTCCACCACCCTTCGGGTGGTCCCCCTCCCCCCGAGCTGCGCTCGCGGGGAGGATTAAGGTCCCTGCACCGAATTTGCACCCACTTCTCGCTGCGAATCCAAGCCCGGCCCATCGCCGTTCCACATGCCTCGTCCATCGAGGCGCCATGGAACTCACAGCCCCCGCCGCCGCCCGCCCGCGTCTCCGCCTCAGCCGGCTGACCTTCGCCCGGAAGATCCTGCTCGCCGCCGCCCTCGTCGCGCTTGCCGATCACCTCTTCTTCTTCCAGCGGGTGGGCTCCACGGCCGGCCTGTTCGCCACCGCCCTGCTGATCGCCATCCTCGTCGCGACCCCGGCCATCGGCCGGAGCCGGCCGGCTCTGACGGCTGCCGCGGCGGCCCTGGCCTTGGCGGCACTGCTTGGAGACGACCCTTCCCCGCTCGCCGCCTTCCTGTTCGTGTCCGCCGCCGCGCTGACTGCCCTGCTGCCGCGCACGGCGGCTTTCGACGACGGCTGGCGCTGGACCAAGCGCCTCCTGCTCCACGCGATACTCTCCGCCATCGGGCCCTTGCTCGACTGGAGCCGCCTGCGCGCCGCGCGCCGCCGGCGCGGGCCTGCGCGAATCGCCGCGGCGCTTCCGCTGCTCGCACTTCCGGTTCTCGGAACGGCCCTTTTCCTCGCCTTGTTCAGCGCCGCCAACCCGCTCATCGCCAACGCCTTCGCGCGGCTCGATCTGATCGCGGCGATCGGGGGCTTCTCGATCGCCCGCCTGTTCTTCTGGCTGCTGATCGCGCTCGTCGTCTGGAGCTTCCTTCGGCCGCCGCGCATCCTGCTGGCAGCGCGCACGGCTCCCGAGGCGCCGCTCACCCTTCCCGGAGTGACTCCGGCATCGATCGCGCTCTCGCTCGCCGCCTTCAACCTCGTCTTCGCGCTCCAGAACGGGCTCGACATCGCCTTCCTGTGGAGCGGTGCGCCGCTACCCGGCGACATGACGCTGGCCGAATATGCCCATCGCGGCGCCGATCCGCTGATCGTCACCGCCCTGCTCGCCGCCCTGTTCGTCCTCGTCACCCTCCGCCCCGGCACACCGACCGCGGAGAGCGCGCTCGTCCGCCGGCTGGTCTATGCGTGGGTCGCGCAGAACATTGTCCTCGTAGCGTCGACCATGCTCAGGACCCTCGACTATATCGAGGTCTTCTCCCTGACCCGACTGAGGATCGCAGCCCTCGTCTGGATGGCTCTGGTCGCCGTCGGCCTGGTCCTGATCTGCATCCGCCTGTGGCGCCGAAAGAGCGGCCCCTGGCTGATCAACGCCAACCTCGCCGCCGCCCTCGCCGCCCTTACCGCTTGCGCGGCGGTCGACCTCGGGGCGCTCGCCGCCCGCTGGAACGTGCGCCATGCCGCCGAGGTCGGCGGCGACAGCGTCCCGCTGGACCTGTGCTATCTCAACCAGCTCGGCCCCTCCGCTTTGCTTCCCCTGATCGAGCTCGAGAGCCGCCCGATCGGCCCGCGCTTCCGAGAGCGGGTGAGCTGGACCCGCAACCTGATCATGGACCGGCTCGCCACTCGCCAGGGGGACTGGCACGGCTGGACCTTTCGCAACGCTCGCCGCTCCGCCGAAGCGAAGCGGCTGATCGCGGAGCGCCGCCTGCCCCGCTTCTCCGCCGACATTCGCGATTGCGACGGCCGCCATATCGGGCCGCCGGCAAATTTTGACAGCACCGGCCCGGGGATGTGACATGTACGCGATGAGCCACAAGATCCTCCTCGTCGACGACGACGCCCATATCCGCCAGCTGCTCGCCTTCGCGCTCGGCAAGGCGGGAATGAGGACGACCGAGGCCGGCGACGGCGAGGCGGCCCTGAAGGAGGTCGAGCGCGAGCGGCCGGACCTCATCGTCCTCGACATCAACATGCCGCGGATGGACGGGCTCGAAGTGTGCCGAAGGCTTCGGGCGGAAGGCGATCTTCCAATCCTGTTCCTGTCCTCCCGCGACGACGAGATCGACCGGGTCCTCGGCCTGGAGCTCGGCGGCGACGACTATGTCGTGAAGCCCTTCTCCCCGCGCGAGGTCGTCGCCCGCGTCAGCGCCATCCTCAAGCGGGGCGGCCGCGGGCTGGCCGAAGCGGGGCCGAAGGCGGCGCTCGTGCACAACCGGCTGAGGCTCGATCCGGAAGCCTGGGAGGCGCATTGGGACGACATACCGGTGCCGGTCACGGTCACCGAGTTCCAGCTCCTCCAGCTGCTCGCCAGCCTTCCCTCCAAGGTCTTTACGCGCGACGCCATCATCGACCGGCTCCACGGGCCCGGCTTCGCGATCACCGACCGCACGATCGACAGCCACATCCGCAACCTGCGCTCCAAGTTCGCGGCGCTCGGCGGCGGCGACCTGGTCGAGACCCGGCCCGGAATCGGCTACCGGATCGGGCGGTGCCTGGGACAGGACCAGGCTTGATCCGACCGCTGAAGGATTATGCCAAGCGCCACTGGCCGGCGCTCCGGCTTCGCACCCTCCTCTTTCTCACCCTGCTGTTCGTCGCCGCCCTCCCGGGCATCGGCGCTGTCTTCCTCCGGGTCTACGAAAACACGCTCGTCCAGCAGACCGAGGCCGAGCTGATCGCCCAGGGCGCGGTGCTCGCCGGCGCCTATCGGGCCGCCTGGCCCGAGCCCTTCACCGATCCTCCGCCCGGGGCCCTCCGGCCCGAGCGCCCCACCATCGACCTTCGCTCGATGCCGGTCCTGCCGGCTCAGCCGGAAGCGCAGCCGTCGCGATGGCCCCCCGACCCTCGCGCGGCCCGCGCCGCCTCGGCGCTGAAGCCGGTCGTGATCGACACGGCCCGGACGACCCTGGCCTCGATCCGGCTGATGGACGTGCACGGCACCGTCTTGCTCGGCAGAGGCGATGTCGGCCGTTCCTACCTGCATCTGCCCGAAGTCGCCCCAGTCACCGAAGGGCAGACCCGGACGGTCCTTCGCGAACGCGGCGACTACAGGCCGCGCTACGCCCTCGAATGGCTGAGCCGCGCCTCGAACATCCGGGTCCATTACGTCCGGCCCGTCCTCGCCGGCGGCAAGGTCGTCGGAGTGCTGATGCTGAGCCGAAGCCCGCGCGGCCTGTTCCTGGGAATCTACCAGGACCGCGGCAAGATCGCGATCGGGGTCGCCGCCATTTTCCTGACCCTGCTCGTCCTCGCCGGCCTTCTCTCGCGAGGCATATCGCAGCCCATCGAGGCCCTTAGCGAAGCCACCCAGAACGTCGCCCGCGGCTCGGTCGCGGTGCCGGAGCCGCCGCCCACCGCAGCGGTCGAGATCCGCAACCTTTACGTGAATTTCGCGGCCATGGCCGACCGGATCGAACGCCGCTCGCGCTATCTTAAGGACTTCGCCGCCGCGGTCAGCCACGAGCTCAAGACCCCCATAACGGGCATCAAGGGCGTGCTGGAGCTGCTCGCCGAGCATCCGGAGATGCGCGAGGAGGAACGGCGCCGTTTCCTCGGCAATGCCGGCGCCGACGCGGACCGCCTGTCCCATCTCCTGCGCCGGCTGCTCGACCTCGCCCGCGCCGACATGGCCGTCGCCCCCGAGGACGTCGCGACGGCTCCGGAAGGGGCCGCCCTCAAGGTCGCCGATGCCCATCGCCGCCCGGACTTCGCGGTTGAGGTTCGGCTGGCCGGCCTGCCCGCCGTCGCGGCGCCGCCCGAGCTGCTCGAAGCCGTGCTCGAGACCCTGGTCGAGAACAGCCGCCAGGCCGGCGCGGGCGAGGTGACGATCAGCGGCCGCGCCGAGCGGGCGAAGGTCAGGATCACAATTGCCGACGACGGCCACGGAATCGCCGAAGCGGACCGCGAGCGGATATTCGAGCCCTTCCACACCAGCCGCCGGGGCGAGGGCGGATCGGGCCTCGGCCTTTCGATCGCCCGCTCGCTTCTGGCCGCCTGCGGAGGCTCCATCTCCGCGCCCGCGGCCGACAAGGGCGCCCTGTTCGAGCTGTGCCTGCCTGTGGCGGCGGGGTGTGGCGCCTCCCCTCCCTGGAAGGGAGGGGCTGGGGGTGGGTAGGCAAGCGTAGCGAGACTTTTACCGACTCGGAGTTTCGGCCGCCTTCGGCGGACCCACCCCTCGCCCCTCCCTTCCAGGGAGGGGAATGCGGCAAAAGGCTCGTCAGCGGGCGCTTCGGGCCCGCTCTATCGCCGAGCGCAGCGCGGTCTCGATCCGCGCCTTCTGCTCGTCGCTCAGATGGCCGTTGTCGTTGATCCGAGCGAGCGCCTCTTCGAGGCGTTCGGCCTGTGCCGCCGTCGGAGCGCCTTTCCGGCAGATGATGACCTTGGTCTTCCTGTCGTCGCCGTCCGACTGCTCGTCGACGATCTTCTCGCCGCCGTCGCAATCGGCGAGGCGCCCGATGCCGTGCATCTCGAACTTGCGCACCCGGTCGCCCGAAGCATGCTGGTCCCCGCCTTTGCCGTCGTGGATGATGACGAAGCTCTTCACCTGCTTGCCGTCGCCGTCGCCGTCGGGATGGGGGTGGGCGAGGGCAGCTCCACCCGCTCCGGCGAGGAGAAGGGTGGCGGCGGCAAGGCCGAGCGCGGGATTGAGGTTGATCAAGGTCATTCTCCCTTCACGAGCGTCTG
>DASVUW010000235.1:0-3141 GCA_036386845.1 Allosphingosinicella sp.
GGCTGATCGCCAGCGTCAGCGAATCCATCACGCGCACGAACGGGATGATCCCGCTGGTCTTGCCGTTGAGTCCGACCGGCTCGCCGATCCCCCGGACCGCGCCCCAATAGGTGCCGATCCCGCCGCCCCGCGAGGCCAGCCAGACATTCTCGTTCCAGGTGTCGACGATCCCCTCGAGGCTGTCGGGGACCGAGTTCAG
Source organism: Allosphingosinicella sp. (assembly GCA_036386845.1). GTDB lineage: Bacteria > Pseudomonadota > Alphaproteobacteria > Sphingomonadales > Sphingomonadaceae > Allosphingosinicella. The sequence continues at coordinate 200 of DASVUW010000235.1, forward strand.
GTAGCAGCTGATCGGAAGGCCGCGGCCAGTGCCGCCGTTGGACAGGACCGGGGTGGCCGGCATGAACCAGAGCTTCGAGATATAGTCGTAGACGCGCTGGGCGTGAGCGGCGTCGTCGGCATAGGCGGACGCGACCCGGACGAACAGGTCCTGATAGGTCTCGCCCGGCAGCAGATAGCGGTCGTTCAGCGTGTCCTTGCCGAAATCGGTGAGCAGTGCATCGCGGCTATGGTCGACCTCGACCGGATAGATTTTCGGTACCCAGGCGCCGGAGTCCGATTTCGCCCGGGGCGAATCGGAAAGGGAGGTGGCCACGTCGCTCGCTCCAGTCTCGCTGCTGCCGGAAAGGTCCATCATCCTACCCCTTGTACTATTTTCGTTCCAGTGGATTTAACCCCACCTTAAGCGCTTTCGAGGGGGCGCGGGCGCTTAGTTTCGACTTGCCCCCGATATCCACAGGGCAAGTGAGATCCGCCTCTTCCCGATATAGGGTGAGCAACGGTCGCCTACAATCTCTTGCGTCGCCCCCTTGGCAGCGCCACTAGCCATAGTGCCTTAACTCGATTCCGACGCCAAGACGCTAAATGACTTATCCACGATTTTTCGGTGGGATGAGGGGATGCGGGGGATGGGCCGAGAGTACAACTCTCCTCTCCCGCTTTCCGCGCGAGAGGGGGGACCCAAGCCGAAGGCTTGGGGGGTGAGGGTCTTGCTGAGTCAGCGGTACAGACCCTCACCTCCCACCGCTTCGCGGCGGGCCCCTCCTCTCCCGTAAGCACGGGAGAGGGCTAGCGGTGGGTGACGGTCGACGTGGGGCCCGAAGCTCAGGCGCTCCGCGCCATGACGAGAAGGGTGCCTCGGCCGTCGGGGCCGTTCTGGATGGTGAGGCCGGTGATGGTCGCCCAAACCGGGATTCCGCGGCGCGCGACGCCGACCCGGTCGCCGAGCTTGGGAGGCTTCACGAAGCCGAAAGGCCGTGCCCGGCTTTCGTCTACTGAGAGTGCGGCCCTTACCATTTCAAGTCCCCTTAGTCGCGAGGGAGAGTCTTTCGCGCCCCCTTCCGCCCTCTCTGGATAGCAGCCTCGCGAATGGGCGCCACGGTATAGTCGGACAAAGGTCTGCCGCATCCTGCGCGCCCGCCTGCCGGAACGGGCAGCGAGTTGACGAAATGTGCTTAAATGTGCGCAAAGTGACGCGGGAGGAGTCGGCCGTGCTGGGCAGCCAGAGCAATGAGGAGAGCGGCGCGACCGCGATGCGGATCCGCGAAGAACTGGCGCGCCGCCGCCTGTCGCGCCAATGGCTCGCGGACGAAGCCAGGGTCAGCCTGTCGACTCTCGAAAAGGCGCTTTCGGGCCAGCGCCCCTTCACGCTCGCGACCGTGGTCCGGCTCGAAGGGGCTCTCGGAGTCGCTCTCCGGTCGAGCAAGGCCCCGGAGCGGACGCCGGCCGCCGACTCCGATCTCGCGCCCGAGGACCTGGGGGCCTATTCCCGAGCGGCGGTCCATTGGCTGGTCGGCGAATATCTGACCCTGCGACGCTCGTTCAGCGAGTCGGATGCGATCTTCGCCTACCGAACGCTGATCGAATGGGACGACACGGCCCATTGCCTCTCGTTCAGCGAAAGCTCGAGGCTCGACAGCGACTTCGAGCAGCACGGCTTCGTCTCCTTCCCCCATTTGTCCGGGCACATCTACCTGGTGACCAACGTCGAGGGCCAGTTCAGGGTCGCGATCCTCGGCCGGCCGACCCGGGCGGGCTGCCTCAACGGGATCCTTACAACACTGGCAGCAGGCAACGGAGCGCAGCTGATCCCGGCGACCACGCCGATCACATTGCTTCCGATGAGCCGGAGGCCGGGCACCGAGTTTGGCCTGATCCGGCCGGGCGACCAGTGCCATTCCGAATATTCGCAGCACGTCGCCGCGGTTCGGGACAAGGGCTATGCGATGTTCCCTTATTGAGGGGGGCGCGTCGCCCCAGCGAAGGCTGGGGCCCCGGGGGGTGAAGAGTTCGGCGTCTTTCAGCCCCCGGGATCCCAGCCTTCGCTGGGATGACGTTAGACCGGCGGGCGGAGAGCGGCGTCTCAGCCCCTGGGATCCCAGCCTTCACTGGGATGACGTAAACCTAACCCCGCCCTTCAGCGCCTTGTCGACCGTCCCGGTCGTGACCGAATGGTAGGTGGGCCGAGCCTTGGCGTAGATTCGCTCGGCGATCGGACGGCCCCATTCGCCCTGCCCCGCCAAAGTCTCGAAAAGGGGCGCGACGAACTTCCTTCGGCCCATCGCCATCAGGAAGCGCTCGGCGGCGGGAACGGCCGGCTGGTAGCGGTTGCCGAGGGCGAGCTGGAGCCAGGCGAAGAGAGTCTCGGCGTTTCGGCTTCCGGTCAGCCCGAGCGCCTCGTCGAGCTCGGCAAGCCGCGGCTGCGGGAGCTGGCGCGGAAGGCCGTTGAGGAAGCGCAGCCGCTCCGCGGTCGTCCAGCGGCCCCAGAGCGCCGCCGGGGCTGCGCCGCCGGCCTTGAAGGCGCCGAGTGCCTCGTCGACCGGGGCGAAGGCCTTGGGGTCGGGGCGGACGGCATTGGCGGGAAGCCCGGGCTTGTAGACCCAGTCGTCCAGCATCAGCTTCTGCTCCAGCGCCTTGTCGCCCTTGACGAGGTTGGAGCGCAGATCGGCGAGGAAGCGGGCGGACGTCATCGGCTGGAAGGCGTGACGGTCGAAATAGGCTCGGAGCCAGGCGTCGAACCGTTCCCGCCCGGCGATCCGCTCCATCGTCCTCAGGAACAAGGCGCCCTTGTCGTAGACGATCCCGCTGGAGCCGCCTTCGGTCGTCTCCTCGGGATTGTGGAGCCGGGTGCCGGGTGCGGTGGCGCCGAGCTCGGTGAGCGCGCTTTCCATGTCGGCGAAGGACAAAGCCGCCTCCTGGCTGGCGCGCCCTTGGCCGTACAGC
>DASVUW010000236.1:0-2808 GCA_036386845.1 Allosphingosinicella sp.
CCGGGCTTGAGCCCCTCCAGTATCTCGACCCGGCCGGCGCTCCGCAGGCCGGTCCTGACCGCGGTCCGACGGGCGGTGCCGCCCCCGTCTATCGTATAGACGTATCTCGCATCGCCTTCGCCGACGATCGCCAGCTCGGGGACCGACAGGCCCAGCCTCGGCGAGGCCTCGATGACGACCGTGAGAAGCATTCCAGGCTTCAGCTTGGCGTCGGTGTTGGGAAGGTGGGCGCGCACCATGACGGCGCGGGTGTTCGGGTCGATCACCGGATCGATATTGGCGATCTGGCCCCGGAAGGGCTGGTCCGGATAGGCGGCGGACACGGCCGCGATGGTGAGGCCGGGGCGGAGCGTCGAGAGCAAGGTCTCCGGGACCGGGAAGTCGAGCTTGATCGTCGAGATGTCGCTGATCGTCGCGATCGGAGTCCCGCTGCTCACCACGGCGCCGGGCGAGATCGTCCGAAGCGAGGCGTAGCCGGAGAAGGGCGCGGTGATCACCCGTTCGGCGATCGAGGCGCGAACCCCCGAGGCCTGGGCCCGGGCGCCCGCAGCCGCCGCATTCTGGACATCCAGCTGGGACTGGGTGGCGAAGCCGCGCTGCTTCAAGGTCTGGATCCGGCCGAGCTGCTGCTGCGCCTCGCGCTGGCGCGCCTGGGCCTCGGCGAGCTGGGCGGCCTCCTGGCCCTGGGCGAGGACGGCGACGACCTGGCCTCGGCGGACGAAAGCGCCGTCGTCGAAGCCGAGCCGGACCAGCCGCTCGGTGACGGGGGCGGACAAGGTCACCTGCTCGTTGGCCCGGGCCGTCCCCACCGCCTCGATCGTCTCGACGAAACGGATCGTGGTGGCGGGCTCGACCTTGACCACCGGCGCCGGGCGGGCCTTGCCTTTCTGATCGGCCTCCGCGCCCCCGCATGCCGCGACCAGAGTAAGCAGCGACAGGACAAGGAGTTTTCGGATCGTCATTGGCACAGGCTTGGCGCTAGCGGCTGGGGGTGAAGCTATCAAGTACAGCTGTACGCGAGGCACTACGGCAAAAAGACCTATCGGCCCCGGCTTTCCGCCGCCTGAACGGGGGCCGGGGCGCCGCCGAAGGCCGCCTCGACCACCGTCATGCCAGCGAAGGCTGGCATCCCCGGGGGTGATGAGCGCCGCGTTCTTCACCCGCCGGGGCCCCAGCCTTCGCTGGGGCGACGCGCTGCTCAACCTCGCCGTCATGCCAGCGAGTGGCATCCCAGGGAGTGAAGGGCGCCGCGGTCTTCACCCGCCGGGGGCCCAGCCTTCGCTGGGGCGACGCGCTGCTCAACCTCGCCGTCATGCCAGCGAAGGCTGGCATCCCGGGGAGTGAAGGGCGCCGCGGTCTTCACCCGCCGGGGCCCCAGCCTTTGCTGGGGCGACGGGGTTGGAAAATCGGCCCCCGTCGACTATGTTACGGAAAAGACGGAGCTTTTTCTGATGCATAGTCGCCGCGGCGTCATCCTGGGCAGCGCTTCGCTGGCTCTCGCCGCTTGCGGAGGCGGCGGTGGAGGAGGCTCGCCGCCGCCGCCGATCTCGGGGCCCGCCCCGTCCCCTCCGCCTCCGGGTCCTCCGTCGCCGCCGCCTCCGGCCCCCGGTCCGGACGAGAGCTACCGCAACGAAATCGTCGGCTATGGCCCGCTCCAGCGCGATCCGGCCGGGCTGTTCGATCTTCCGGCGGGCTTTTCCTACACCGTCGTCTCCCGTTTCGGGGACCCGATGGACGACGGCCTCCTGGTGCCTAGCTCACTGGACGGGATGGGGGCGATCGACCTGGGCGGCGGCCTCATGGCTCTGGTCCGGAACCACGAACTCACGATCGACCGCACCGACCTGGGGCCTACCGGGGGGGACGCCCAGCGGGCCGCGAAGATCGGCAAGGCCTATGGGCGGCAGGCCGGGATACCCTTTCCGGGCGGCACGACGACCGTCGTTTACGATTACCGGCTGAGGCGCCCAATTTCCTCCTATCTCAGCCTCGCCGGGACGATCCGCAATTGCGCGGGCGGGGTCACGCCCTGGGGGAGCTGGCTGAGCTGCGAGGAAACGGACTATGCCGGCGAGCTTCGCCACGGTTACGTCTTCGAAGTGCCCGGCGATTCCAAGGGCCTGGTCGATCCGGTGCCCCTCAAGGCCATGGGCCGCTTCGTCCATGAAGCCGCCGTCGTCGATCCGGCGAGCGGAATCGCCTATCTCACCGAGGACCGCGAGGACGGCCTCTTCTACCGGTTCATACCCGCGAACCCCGGCCGGCTTGCGGACGGGGGCAGGCTTCAGGCGCTTGGATTCACGGATGGCGGCACGGACACCCGCAACTGGCTCGCGCTTGACTGGCCGGAAGGAAGCTGGCGCAACGTGAGGTGGATCGACATGGACGGAGTCGACAGCGCCGTCGACGACCTGCGCCTGCGCGGGCGGGCGATGGGGGCCGCGATATTCGCGCGCAGCGAGGGCATCCATCTCGGGACCGGCGAGCTCTATTTCACCTGCTCGTCGGGCGGCGCCGCCCGAATCGGCCAGGTCATGCGTTACGCTCCCGCCGCGCAATCGCTCCAGCTCTTCTCCGAATCGGACGACGCCAAGCTGTTCAAATATGTCGACAACATAGCGGTGACGCCGTGGAGCCATCTCCTGCTGTGCGAGGACATTTTCGACGCCAGCAACCACCTCAAGGCGGTGACCCCAAGCGGCAAGGTCTATACGGTCGGGCGCAACGCGCACCCTGCGCGCAGCGAATTGGCTGGACCCTGCTTCTCTCCCGACGGGGCGATCCTGTTCCTCAACATCCACCATCCGG
>DASVUW010000237.1:0-8395 GCA_036386845.1 Allosphingosinicella sp.
TGATGGCGCCGAGATCGCCGGGATAGAGCCGCTCCAGCTCACGGGTCACGGCTTCGCGTTCGCCTCGAGCGACGATCGTGTCGCCCAGGAAGGCGGTGACGGGGTTCATCGTCTGTCTCCTTTCAGGGCTGCTTTATATCCGGGTAAAATGCTAAGTCAATTCTACCCGGATGGAATACTTTCCGCCGGGATGACGCTGCTGTCCCACCCCTCACCACCCCCATCCCTTGCCGACGGGGGCGTGGCGGGGTACGAAGGTGGCAAGTCACCGGGGGCAGGCCTGCCGGAACGAGAAAAAGAGTGTTTCCGCTATGGCGCAGCAGGTTGCTACGGCTCCGCTCCCGCCGGCAACCGGTCCGGCTGAACTGCCGAGTCACGCGCTCGGCCAGCGGCCCTTCCGCTCCCCCCGCCACACTTACGGCGCGCTCGACCTCGGCACCAACAATTGCCGGCTCCTCATCGCCCGCCCGGCCGATGACGGTTTCGTCGTCATCGACGCCTTTTCGCGGGTGGTCCGGCTCGGCGAGGGGCTTGCGGGCAGCGGCCGGATCGCCGACGCGGCGATGGACCGCGCCGTCGCCGCCCTCTCGGTCTGCGCCGAGAAGCTGAAGCGGCGCCACGTCTCGCTGGCCCGGTCGGTCGCCACCGAGGCCTGCCGCCGCGCCGTCAACGGGCGCCACTTCGTCGAACGGGTAAGGCGGGAAACGGGTATCTGCCTCGAGATCATCGCCCCCGAGGAAGAAGCCCGCCTCGCGATGCTCGGCTGCCACCGGCTTCTCGAGCCGGGCGACGCTCCGGCGCTCATCTTCGACATCGGCGGCGGCTCGACCGAGCTCATCCTGATCGACACCGATGCCGAGGGCACGCCCAAGATCAAATGCTGGTGGAGCGCGCCCTGGGGGGTCGTCTCGCTCACCGAGAGCGAAGGGCGCGACTTCGCGGACGCCGACGAGAGGCTTGCCGCCTACGGCCGGATGAAGGAGCGGGTGCGCCACGCCTTCCGCCGCTTCGCCGAGCTTCTTCCCCCGCGCGAGGGCAATATCCGGCTCCTCGGCACGAGCGGAACGGTGACGACCCTGGCCAGCGTCCACCTCGCTTTGCCGAGCTACGACCGGCGGGCGGTGGACGGTCTGATGATGCCCGTCGACAAGATGCGGGCGGTCAACCACATGCTGTCGCGGATGAGCTTCGCCGAGCGGGCGGAGCTGCCCTGCATCGGCGCCGAGCGGGCCGACCTGGTCGTCGCCGGCTGCGCCATCCTCGAGGCGATCATGGATATCTGGCCGGCCCAGACCTTGGGGGTTGCGGACCGCGGGATCCGGGAGGGGATATTGAGGTCCCTCATGGCCAAGGACGGGCATAAATTGTGAATGGAATTGCCTCCCCATGCCCCCGGCATGGGGAGGGGGACCATGCGAAGCATGGTGGAGGGGTAGCTGACGAGGCTTGCGCCATTTACCCCTCCACCACCCTTCGGGTGGTCCCCCTCCCCATCTCCGATGGGGAGGCAATTCAATGGTGACCCGGGTCAAGACCGCGAAGGGGCGCAAGGTCGGGTCGACCAAATGGCTCGAGCGCCAGCTGAACGACCCCTATGTCAAGCGGGCCAAGGCGGAGGGCTACCGCTCGCGCGCCGCCTACAAGCTGATCGAGCTCGACGACCGCTTCGCATTCCTGAAGGGCGTCGAGCGGGTCGTCGACCTCGGCGTCGCGCCCGGCGGCTGGACGCAGGTCGTCCGCAAGCGGGCGCCGAAGGCGGCCGTGGTGGGAATCGATCTGTTGCCGACCGACCCGATCGAAGGCGCCGTCCTGCTCCAGCTCGACTTCCTGTCCGACGAGGCGCCGGAACGGCTTCGCGACGCGCTCGGCGGACCGGCGGATCTCGTCCTGTCGGACATGGCCGCGAACACGGTCGGGCATCCCCAGACCGACCATCTTCGAACGATGGCGCTGGTCGAGGCCGGGCTCGAATTCGCCGGCGAGGTGCTGAGGCCGGGCGGCGCCTTCGTCGCCAAGGTCCTCGCCGGCGGGGCCGACAACCATCTCGTCGCCGAGCTGAAGCGCCGGTTCACGGCGGTGAAGCATGCCAAGCCCCCGGCCAGCCGCAAGGGCTCGTCCGAATGGTATGTGGTGGCGCAGGGGTTCAAGGGGTGACGTCAGGCTGGGACTTAAATGGTGCCTGGCACCAATTTCCGATTAGGAATAGGCCCAAAACTCAATCACTTAAAAATTGGTGCCTGGCACCAATTAACGATGGTATGTGGTGGCGCAGGGGTTCAAGGGATGAGGATTAGGGCATGGCCGCCTCAGCTTGCACCGTCATTGCGAGGAGCGAAGCGACGAAGCAATCCAGTAAGCGTCCGAGGCCGTGCTGGATTGCTTCGCTTCGCTCGCAATGACGGACTGAAGCCGGGTCAGCCCGCGACCGCCGGGCAGACCGGGATGTCCTTCGGCTCGGGGCGGCTTCCGGCCGGCTCGAACTGGGCGAAATAGGATTCGCTGTCCTTGAGCCGTTCGAAGCGGGTGAGCTGATAGCCGACCGCGGCGAACTCGCAGATGAGCAGCCGCGGAGGCGTGCCGTGGCGGTCGGTCGGCCGGTCGGCGTCGACGACGACGACCCGGCCGTTCTTCTTGAGATCCGGCCGCAGGTTCCACAGGAACTCGCTGGGCTGCTCGATCTCATGGTACATGTGGATCATGAAGACCCGGTCGAAGCTGGCGTCGGGGAGCATCGGGTCGCTGGGCTTGCCGAGCTTGACCGCGACGTTGTGCAGGTCCTCGCGGGTGACCCGGTGGGCGAGCGCGTTGCGGGTCTCGGGCACGATGTCCTGGGCGAGCACCCGGCCCTTGCGGCCGACCAGCGGCGCGAGGCGAACCGTATAATAGCCTTCGCCCGCGCCGATGTCGGCGACGTACATGCCCTCCTTGACGTCGGCGAGATCCATCACCGTCTCCGCCTCGCGAACGCTGTCGCGCGCATCCTCGTTCGAATAGCTCGCCGAGACGATCGGGGACACCGGCCGCGCGGGCTTGGGGAAGGGGGATTCCTCGGTCTTTTCCTGGCAGGCGGCGAGGAGGAGTGGGAGGAGGATGCCTAAGATCCTCCCCGAGCTTGCTCGGGGAGGGGGACCGCCCGAAGGGTGGTGGAGGGGTAAATGGCATAAGCTTGTGCAGCTACCCCTCCACCAGGCTTCGCCTGGTCCCCCTTCCCGAGGCAAGCTCGGGGAGGATTTGCGCCCTCTAATCCACATCTTCGACTTCGACCTTCTCGCCGGTCACGCGCTGCGACAGGGCCGCCGCCATGAAGCGGTCCAGATCGCCGTCGAGCACGTCCGAGGGCGCGGTGGAGGTCACGCCCGTGCGCAGGTCCTTGACCAGCTGGTAGGGCTGGAGGACGTAGGAACGGATCTGGTGGCCCCAGCCGATGTCGGTCTTGGCGGCGTGCTCGGCGCTGGCCTGCGCCTCGCGGCGCTGGAGCTCGGCCTCGTAGAGCCTGGCCTTGAGCATCTTCATCGCCTCCGCCCGGTTCTTGTGCTGCGAGCGCTGGTTCTGGCAGGCGACGATGATCCCGCTGGGCACGTGGGTGATCCTGACCGCGCTGTCGGTGGTGTTGACGTGCTGGCCGCCCGCGCCCGAGGATCGGTAAGTGTCGATCTTGAGGTCGCTCTCGTTGACTTCGATGTCGATATCGTCGTCGACCACCGGATAGACCCAGACGCTGGAGAAGCTGGTGTGGCGGCGGGCGTTGGAATCGTAGGGGCTGATCCGGACCAGGCGGTGGACCCCACTCTCCGTCTTGGCATAGCCGTAGGCGTTCTCGCCCTTGACCATCAGGGTCGCCGACTTGATCCCGGCCTGCTCGCCGCTGTGATAGTCGACGATCTCGACCTTGTAGCCGCGCCGCTCGGCCCAGCGCCGGTACATGCGGTGGAGCATCTCGGCCCAGTCCTGGCTCTCGGTTCCGCCGGCGCCGGAATTGACTTCGATATAGGTGTCGTTGGAATCGGCTTCGCCGGCGAGAAGGGCGGTGACCTTGTCGCGCTCGGCCCGCTCGGCGAGCTCGGCGAGCGCGGCGACCGCATCCGACTCCATCGCCTCGTCGCCTTCCGCCTCGGCCATTTCGAGAAGCTCGACGGTGTCCGCCAGCTCCTGCTGGATGGCCCGAGTGGCGCCGATCGCCTCCTCGAGCCGGCGGCGCTCGCGCATCACCTCCTGGGCGGCCTTGGGGTCGTTCCACAAGGACTGGTCCTCGACCCGGGCGTTCAGTTCCTCGAGACGCCTCAGCGCCCGGTCCCAGTCCAGGAACCGGCGGAGAAGGTCGAGCGCCGACCGGATCTGGTCGACATGGGCTTGCGCTTCGGCGCGCATGAGGTGGTCTCCGGTTACGCGTCATGCCAGCGAAGGCTGGCATCCCAGCGGGTGAAAAGCACCCGCGCCCTTCACCCCACGGGGCCCCAGCCTTCGCTGGGGCGACGAGTTTGAGGCGGGACTAGTAGATTCCGCCCTGATTCTGCAAGAAATCGCTGTCGCGCTGCGCCGGGGCGGCCCGCTGCGCCCGGACCATGCGAACCACCTTCTCGGGCGCACGGTTGGCCATCTCGTCGCGGCGGATCGAGCGGCGCGGCTCGCTTTCCGGCTTGAAGGCCTCCCAGATCACCGCCGCCTTGGGATCGTCCGTGGGCCAGGCGCCGAACACCTTCTTGCCCGAGCGACGGTCGATCCGGACCATGCGGATCCCGGACGGGGCCCGGAACGGAAGGACCGGCATGTCCTTGAACGCAGTCTGGGCGAACTGCTTGAAGATCGGAGCCGCAAGCGTGCCGCCTTGGGCGTAGCCGCCCATCGGGCGGGGCTGGTCGAAGCCCATGTAGATCCCGGCGACGATCTGGGCGCTTCCGCCGATGAACCAGACGTTGGTGGGGCCGGACGTGGTCCCGGTCTTGCCGAACAGCGGCCGGCCGAGGTCGCGAAGCACCTGGGCGGTGCCGCGGGTCACCACGCCCTCGAGGATGTGGACCATCTGATAGGCGGTAAGCGGGTCGAGCACCTGCTTGGTGCGGAGCGGAGGCCTCGGCATCGGCTTGCCGTCCCAGTCGCGCGCGTTGCAGCCGTCGCAGGGCCGGGTGTCGGCCCGGTAGATGACCTTTCCGTTGCGGTCCTGGACATAGTCGATGAGGGTCGGCTTCACCTCGCGGCCCTGGTTGGCGAGGATGGCGAAGGCGTTGGTGATCTTGATCACCGTGGTGTCGCCGGCACCCAGGGCGATGGCGAGATAGTTGGGATAGTCGCCGACCCCCATGAGCCTCGAAAGGCGGGTGACCTTGTCCATCCCGGTCTGGTTGGCGGCCCGGACCGTCATCAGGTTGCGCGACTGCTCGATCCCCCAGCGCATCGTCTGGGGCCCGGCATTGCCGCCGGAGAAGTTGCGGAAGCATTTGTTGCCCAGCCCCGCGCCCTGCCAGACGCAGAAGGCGCCGTCCACGATGATCGAGGCGGGGGTCATCCCGTTGTCGAGGGCAGCCGAATAGACGATCGGCTTGAAGGTCGATCCGGGCTGGCGCTGGGCCTGGACGGCTCGGTTGAAGTCGTCGCCTCGGGCGTCGAAGCCGCCCTGCATGGCGAGGACCCGGCCGGTCGCCACTTCCTCGACGACCATCCCGCCCTTCACTTCGGGAATGGAGCGGAGCGACCAGGCGCCGCCCTCGCGCTTGACCGCGATCACCATGCCCGGGCGAAGGAAGTTGAAGGCCGCGGTGCCGGTGCCGCGTTTCGGCATCGCGGCCGCGAAGGCGGGGAGATTCCCGGTCGAGCCGTCGGTGAATCCGATCGTCGCGCTCTGGCCCTCGCGCGACAGGACCACCGCCGGCCGCCAGTCGTCATAGCCCACTCCGAACGGCGCGCGCGCCAGCTGGCCGCGCCAGTCGCCCGATACGTCGACCTTGAGGCCGGGATCGCGCCAGCCCTTGCCCCGGTCGTAGCGCATCAGGCCGTCGCGAAGCGCCATTTCCGCGGCCTTCTGCTTGGGAACGTCGAGGGAGGTGCGAACCCACAGGCCGCCCGTATAGACCCCGTTCGGCCCCTTTTCGGTCTGCTCGCCCCAGCGGACCATCAGCTGGCGGCGCACTTCCTCGACGAAATAGCCGCCGACGTTGCGGACGCTGGCATTGGCGAAGCGCACGGCGCCGAGCGGCTCGGCCTGGGCGGCGGAACGCTGGGCAGCGGTGATCTTGCCGTTGCGCTCCATCTCGGCGAGCACCCAGTTGCGCCGGTCCAGAGCCCGCTGGGTTCGGCGGTCGGGGTCGTAATTGCTCGGCGCCTTGGGGAGGATGGCGAGATAGGCGACTTCGTGAAGCTGGAGCTGCTCGACGTCCTTGTCGAAATAGGCCCGAGCCGCCGCCTGGACTCCGTAGGCGTTCCGCCCGAGGAAGATCTGGTTGAGGTACAAGGCGAGAATCTGCTGCTTTGTCAGGACGCTCTCGATCCGCCGGGCGAGGAAGGCTTCCTTGATCTTCCGGGTGACCGAATATTCGTCGCCGAGGAGGAGGTTCTTCGCCACCTGCTGGGTGATGGTCGACCCGCCGCGGGCACGCTCGCCGCTCCCGACCTTGGAGATATAGTCGCCGACCGCTCCGACGAGGCCCGGAAAGTCGATCCCGCCATGGGTGAAGAACGTCTTGTCCTCGGCCGAGGTGAAGGCGTCGACGAGTTGCTGGGGGAATTCGTCATAGGAAAGCTCCACCCGCCGCTCGCGGGCGAAGGTCTGAACCGGCTCGCCGTCGATCCCGCGGACGTTGGTCGGAAGCGGCGGCTGGTAGGTGAGAAGCGTCTCCGCGGAGGGCAGGTTGCGGGCGAAGAGGAGCCAGAGGAGGAAATATAGGATGACCGGGAGCGCGGCCAGATAGGCGAGGATCCGGACCCACCTGCGGCTCCAGGCACGCCTGAAGGCACCGCCGAAACGGCTTCCGGCGTCGCGATAGAGGGTGAGGCGGGTTGGGGCGGCTTCGGCGGACATTCGGCCAAGCTCTAGCCGATCATGGCGGTGGGGTGAAGCGGCTCCGATCTTGACTTTTAGGATTTATCGTATATACAATAATTATGTGAAAATCGAATTCGACCCGGCGAAGCGCGAACAGACATTACGCGAGCGAGGTTTAGATTTTGCCGAAGCCGGAGTTGTTTTCGACCAATATACGTTGACGCTGATCGATGGGCGTAAGGAATATGGCGAGAATCGCTTCATTTCATACGGCATGATGAACGCGGCGGTCGTCGCTTGCGTTTGGACGCAGCGAGGAGAGGCGCTACGGATAATCAGCCTTCGGAAGGCAAAGAAGAATGAGCGAGAAATCTATGCCCGCAACCGACCCTGACGACGACGATGAAGTCGACGACATGTATGATCCGGATGATGCCCCGATCCTGACGGCCGAGATGGCCGCTCGGGCGCAAATCTCCATCGGCGACAGGATCATTCGCGAGGCCGATCCGCCCCTCCGTATTCGGCGGGGTCGCCCACCAAAGCCAGAAGCGGAGCGCAAGGAGCTGGTTTCTATTCGGCTCTCTCGCGAGGTGGTCGAATGGCTGCGCTCGAGCGGGCCGGGCTGGCAGACCCGGGTCGAAGAGTTGCTCCGGCGGGAAATGGGTATCGCTGCCGAGTAAAGCGGATAACCGCCCATCTCGCTTGTGAGAACTAGCGGGCCGCCACCCTCACCAGTTTCCGAGCGAAATGGGTCTCGATCGCGCTCTTCATTCCCAGCGCGATCTGCCGCCGCCCCTCGGCGGAGGAGATGTAGGCCGCGTCGGTCGGGTTGGTGAGGTAGCCGGTCTCGAACAGGATCGAGGGGACGTCGGGCGCCTTCAGGACGGCCAGCGAAGCGAAGCGGTGATATTGGGGGCGGAATGGGAAATAGGCCGAGGCCTCCCGCTTCAGCAAAGCCGCGAACTCCGCCGAGACGGTCATGCTCTCGCGCTGAGCGAGGTCGATCAGGATCCGGTCGACTCCGGTCTCTCCGCTGAGGGAAGCTCCGGCGATCCGGTCGGACTGGTTCTGCTGCTCGGCGAGAAGGGCCGCCTCCCGGTCCGAAGCCACTTCCGATAAAGTGTAGATGGTCGCGCCGCGGGCGCCGTCATTGGCGGGCGCCGCGTCAGCGTGGATCGAGACGAACAGTGAAGCGCCCATCTTGCGGGCGATCTCGTAGCGGTCCTTGAGGACGAGATAGCGGTCGTCTTCCCGGGTCATCGCAACCCGCACCCTGCCCGAGGCCGCGAGACCGTCGCGGATTGCGGTCGCGATGGCGAGGGTGACGTCCTTCTCCCGGCGCGCTCCGAAGGGAGAGACGGCGCCCGGATCCCGGCCGCCATGGCCCGCATCGAGCACCACCAGCGGGCGGGCCGG
>DASVUW010000238.1:0-4151 GCA_036386845.1 Allosphingosinicella sp.
TGCGCCCGGGCTCGATGCATTCCTGAACCTTGAGGAAAAGGCCCAACTGGTCGCGCTGGCCCGCTCCGATTTCGTGGAGAATCTGGAAGGCTCGATCGAGGCCGAAACCGACGCTTATGAGTCAGGATGGGAGCCCGAAGAGTGGTTCATGTACATGCGCGGGACGGTCGACGCGCTGACCCGACTCTTTCCGCACGATGACGAGATCGCGGACATCGTCGAGGAGGCGCACGAAACAATCCGCGAGCGCGTCCGCGACCTCCAGCGCCGCATCGACGAGGAGGCGGAAGAGGAGGAGGAGACCGGCGATGGCGGTTCTGCGGTCGGCACGGCTGCGACCGCGTCCGCCGCGCGGTCGATCTTCGACGACCTCACCGAGCGCGTCTAAGCCCCGAGCGCCCCGCGCGGTCGTCAGTGGTTTAGCTCGGCGCGCGTCGTCCAGGCGCCGTCGTCGATCATTTGCTCCGACAAGCGCTGCACCACGCAGATCAACTCGACCAGCCGCACTTCGTCGATCGTGCGCACATGCACGGTCGGCGGCCTCGCAAGCGGCCGCGACGAGCGAGGGTCAGCCACCAGCGGGCAAACACGGTCGAAGATCCGCACCTGCCGGAAAGACAGCTTAGACAAACGTTGGCTAAAATGCGGAAGGGCCGCTCCCGTCCAAATGCGGCCTCCGCTACTTCTCAACTAAGGCGGAGCGCTATTGCGGTCACCTGCCGGCATCTCTCTCCAATTCGCGGAGCTTGGCGGAGCAGACCGCCTCGACAACTCGGCCGAGTTCCTCAACACGATGGCCTAGCCAAGCCAGTTCATCTTCGTTGATGCGAAAATCTTTCGAATAGCGGGCTTTGACGTAAGCTTCCTTGAGCTTCTGGAACATGGCGCGCTCGCGCCTAGCTTC
Organism: Allosphingosinicella sp.; assembly: GCA_036386845.1. Lineage (GTDB taxonomy): Bacteria > Pseudomonadota > Alphaproteobacteria > Sphingomonadales > Sphingomonadaceae > Allosphingosinicella. The sequence continues at coordinate 905 of DASVUW010000238.1, forward strand.
GCGCGGCCAGACGTCGAAAAGGCGCATATCGATCCGCTCCGCCTGTGTGCGCAGGAAGCCGAGATTGTGGACGTGGGGCGTGTAGAAGGTGCAGACCAATAAGACGCAGTGATAGAAGCGTTCTGCAGCCTGATGAAGCTGGAAGGCCGCGATCTTGTCCGCGCCGTCGGCGGCCGCGATCTGGTAATGGCGGAAGAATTGTTGCCCGGTGGGCAGCCACTCCTCGAAATACTCCTTCGCCAGCGCCAAGGCCTCGTTGGGAGTCCTTGGTTTCGGTTCGGCCAGGTCAACCTCATCGCTCTGATAAAGCGCTATTCCCTCGCGAGCGATGTCCATGAAGAAATAGCGGCCTCGGCTGAGGCCGTCATTCACCTCGTGGAGGCTGTGGACGATGAAGTTTACGGGGGTCCTCAGCGTCTTGGTGATCGCGAGCTCCCGGTTGAACCGGTCCTCGGCGCCGGACCAGAATTCGGCACGGTCGGTCAGCTTCTGATGATTGACGATGATGAGGAGGTCGAAGTCCGACTGATAGCCCTTGGTGGTGTGCGGCTCGTCGACCCAGCCGCCGCGGGCATAGCTGCCGTAGAGGATGACCTTGAGAATGCGCGCCTGCTTCTTCCAGTCTGAAGTGGCTATGGCGGTCGAGTCTGCGAATTCCTCGAACAGGATTTGGACCACGCGCTCCAACTCGCGCCGCTTGGTGGCCGGAAGGTGATCGAGGTCGGTGTGCATCGGCCGATCCTATCCCGCTGCGCGCCCAATGCACAGCCTCGCAGGCCTTTCCCGCGCCTGTTGAAAAACGACAGGTGAACTATTGTCTTTCAACATTATCCGTGATTATCTTGCTTGGCCCATCACCCTGTTGGGCCGAGGCTTGACAACCTCGCGACTATGAGCTGGCCTCGACCTTGCGGGTCGACCGGATGGCGAGCGCGCACATTCAGGTCATTCGGCCTGCAGGCGCTCGCGGCTATTTGGTCGCAGCTTGTCAACGTCCGGTTTTCGCCGGCCGCACCGCCTCGAAACATGGAGACAGGCCCCGGGGGCGGGGCGTCTCCGATCGTGGAGAAGAGCCGATGCGAGCGGATTGCAGAACTTCGGGCGGCGCCAGTGGCGGCCGGTGCTTGAGAATGGGCTTTTCCCGCCGATCGCCTGCCTCGCCTAAGGCCGCGCTGGCCTGTCGCTGACCGAAACGCTTCCTCTTTTTTCGGAGCGGCCATGCCCGAGACACCCCTGCAATACGGGCCAGCGTCCGTCGAGCGCCTCCGCAATGCCGCGATGCGGCTCGCGGCCGAGCTGGACGAGGTTCGCCTGTTCCAAGCCGCGGCCCATGTTTCCATGGGCGCCGATGCCATCAGCCGGGGTCCGGCGCCGGAACTGAGCGCCGAGCAGCTGCGAACGGACGTCGAGCTCGAGTTCGAATTCGATGAGCACGGGCGTGTCTGGATGATACGCGAGGGCGACTGCCACATCATCGGGCGGACTGAAGCCGTGTGCCTGGAAATGCGGAAATTTCTCGCGAACGTCGCTTTGGGACGCGATCGCTAGAGCCCACCGGCGGCTTCTCGAAAGCGCAAACGTACGACCAACCTCGTTGTTGGCGGGGAGACGGCTGCGCGCGGGCGAGAGCGAAGGGAGGGGATGAGGCGGCTCTGCGTCGCAGGCCATGAATGAAATTGGTCTGGGACGGTCCCTCGAACTGAAAGCCTCCAATGAGCCGTCGTCCCAAATCCGAAGTGGTATCGCTCGAAGATACCCGCCGTGCCAAGCGCGCCGTTCTCTTCCTCGCCGCGACGATGTCCGGTGCGAACGGTCACAGTCTAAGGAGGAACGCCTGCCCCATTCCGGGCCTGAAGTATTTCGCAGGCCCGAGGGTAGATATCGCCGTCGCCGCCGACGGCTTGCCGTCGGAGCGCGAGATCTTGGCCTGGGTCCGCAACCGGCAGACGACGTGCATGATTGGCCGGCTATGCCGGCGTGGCGAGAAGCAGCTGCTGTTGATCGACGTCTATCTCGCCGATGGCGGCATCGTGGCCCTCACGGGATACAGGCTCGCCTTCTCGGAAGACCGGCGATGGCTCGTCGGTGGGGCCAAGGATCCGGTGGCCCTGCGGCTCCGCCCGCAGGGGCCTGTCCCGACGCTCGAGCCCCCCTTCCCCGATGAGATCGAACTCGTCGCCGCCAAGGCGAGAGCCGACGAGCAGCTCGCGGCGTTTCTCGGCGGCTGAGTCGGCCGGTCAGAAGATCTCCTTGTCCTTATTCGGATAAAGCCGGTCGACCTCGGCGCGGATCGCGAGCTGGCGGACGTCGCGAGCCTTGCGTCCTTCCCGGCGGCGTCACCCGAAACGAGGCGGCGCCGGCCCTTGGAACCGGACGTTGACAAGCTGCGACTATGTCCAGCCGCGAGCGCCTTTAGGCCGTAGGGCCCTGGACATGCGCGCTCGCCATCCGGTCGACCAAGAGGTCGAAAGCCGGTTCGTAGTCGCGAGGTTGTCAAGCCTCGACCCCTGCTGATGCCGGGGTGTCGAAAGCTTATGCATTTCGAACAATGAAGGCAAGCCGCTCATCGATTGCGACAAGCGATCATCGACTTCGCTGGAGACGGATAGGGGGGATGGAGGCCCGGCTCTGCGCCGCTCGCCGATAGATGAAAATTGGCCGGGGCGGGCCCTCGAACCGGAAGCTCCCAATGAACCCTTCTTCTCAAGCCGGAGTGCTGTCGCTGAACGACGCACGCCGAGCCAAGCATGCTCTGCTCTTCCTCGGCGCCACGATGTCAGGCGGGCAGGGCCAAAGCCTCAGCCGCTTCGGCTCCCCCGTCGCGCCGCTCAGATATTTTCAACGTCCCGATATCGACATCGGTATCGTCCGCGGCATCGACCCTCCCTGCCGCGAAGTCGTGGCGTGGGTGAAGCGGCGCCAGGTCGCGTGCATGATCGGCAGACTGTGGGAGCGTGAACCCTTCGCCGAGCTCACCGTCGACACTTATTTCGCGGACGGCGCCGGCGGCGGCGCCTTGCACGGACTTCATCTTTGGACGGCAGACCATGAGCGATGGTGGCTGGTCGGACGGCTCTCCGATCCGCTGCTCCTGGCGCTCACGAGGGACGGCCCGGTTCCGTCCCTCAGCCGCCCGTTCCGCGACGAGGACGAGCTGGTCCGCGGCAAGACCAATGCCGACGAGCTCCTGTCGGCGCTGCTCTGGTCGCCGCCGGCGCCGCAAGGGGTCTGAAGGGGAGTGGAGAGC
>DASVUW010000239.1:0-3941 GCA_036386845.1 Allosphingosinicella sp.
CGAGACCGCCGCCGGGCTGATTCGCGCCATCGAGGACGCCCGCCGCGAGGTCGAGCTCGCGGGTGAGGTCGCCACCCGCGCCGGCGACCAGGCCTCCGACGCCGCCCGAGTGAGCCAGGCGCTGTCGGGCCATGTCGAGGCGATCGAATCGATCCTCGGACTGATTCGCGACATTGCGGGCCAGACCAATTTGTTGGCCTTGAACGCCACGATCGAGGCGGCCCGGGCCGGGGATGCGGGTCGGGGGTTCGCCGTCGTAGCGCAGGAAGTGAAGTCGCTCGCGGCCCAGACCGCCCGGGCGACGGACGAGATCACCGGGAAAATCTCAGCCATCCAGCAGGCGACCCGCCAGACCGTGGAGGCCAACGGATCGATCCAGAAGACGGTCGAGGACGTCCAGACCTCGGCCGAGCGGATCCGCGAGGCGATGGAGGTTCAGGCCCAGACGGTGACCATGATCACCGCCGCCGTCGACGAGACCGCGCTCGCCGCCGACTCGATGTCCGCGACCATCGCCGCGATTCGCGAAGATACCGAAAATGTCGCCCGCGAGATCGACGGCGTGACGAGCAATTTCGGCCATGTCGACGAGGAGATGGCGCGATTCAAGGCCGCCGCCGCGGACTTCGTGAAGCGCTTCGCGGCCTGAGCGGCCCGGTGCGATTCGAATCGGCCATTGCCGGGTTTGTGAGGGGGAATCACGCCTCACGGGCTGGGCCAGCGATCGAATCCCGCGATGCCGTAGGGTAAACCGACCTTCAGGCGCGACGGCCGGGCTGTCCCAAAATTGCTCCGGCCCGCTTGCCCCATTGTGCCCGAGGCCATCCTAAGCGATAATCATATGCGCGCATGGACCCTAAACGCATCGCCAGGCTCACGGAGCAACAGCGTGCCTGCCTCAGGCATGTCTACGCACATCTGACCTCCAAGGAGATCGCTCCGATCATGGGCATTGCGCCCGGCTCGGTCGACCAGCATATCAAAGCGGCGATGCGCATCCTCAACGTCGAGGATCGCCGGACGGCGGCCAGAGTGCTCGCGGAATATGAAGCCGAGCATGATATCCAGCCGTTGGTATACCAACCACTGGACATTGCTTCCCAACCCGATCCCGGCAATTTCGGACCACCGATCGAGAGCGGGTGGCAATCAAGCGGGTTGTCCGGTGGCGCGATGAGGGAGGAGCAAGCCTTCTTCAGAGTCGCAACGCCGGGAGGGGCTCCCACGCTACCGCTCCCGATCGGCACAGCTAGGCCGAATGACCTGAGCTGGTTGGCGAGACTAGGGTGGATTTTTGTCATCATGTTGATGACGGCCCTCACCTTCGGCGTGTTCGTGGCCGGGGTTGAAGCGCTTTCCAGGATCGGTCGGACGGCCAGCCTCTAAGTCGAACCGTTAACAGCGCGTCGCCCTCCGCGTCGGCGCGGAGGGGAATCTTATGCCGAGACTGCGCCAAGCCCTAGCACAGGAGGTAGCCGATCATCTGTTCGCGGTGGAAACCGCGATTGACGAGGCGCTGACACGCGCGGCCCAACTGGCAGCAGTCATGCCTCGCGCCCGCACCGAGGCCAGACTACCGGCTATGGTGGGCCAGGATGCATTGGATAGGGCAACCGAAACATTCGTAGCACTGGTGGAAGCGCGGCGCCGCATAATTGAAACCCATAAATCGCTGGATGCGACCCGGGCGCAGATCGGGCTCCGCGAGGTTAACGCTGGTGATTCTTATCCCAAGCCGGACCCGTCGGGCTCTCTTGAGATCACGTCAGTTCCGCGAATGCGGGCGGTTGCCTGACCATGCGGCTTGACCAAGCCATGGCCTCATGGTCCGGTCACGGCCGTGAATTATTATTTCGTTGCGCTGCTGATTGTCTGCACGGCCTACGCCCTCATGTCAGGCGGAGCTCCGGAACGAGTGGGCGCGTCGGCTTACGCCCTCGCCGTCGCGGCAACTCATTTAATCCTTCTAACGCAGGCGGCGCGGTCACCGGACGTCGAGTTTCGAAGCGTAGAGTTCGGAGTGTTCATAGTTGATGCTCTACTCTTCCTCATATCCACAGGTGTCGCGCTCCGCGCTAACCGGTTTTGGCCGATATGGATGAGCGCGCTCTTAGGCTTGGGGGTGCTTGGGCATCTGGCGCGCTGGCTGGGGCCAGACGTCATCCCGTGGGCCTACGCGGCGATCTTGTCGATTTGGAGCTATCCAATCCTCGCAATCATCACGTTCGGAACCTGGAATCATCAGAGGCGCCTGGCGAAGTTCGGTGCCGACAGATCCTGGTCGAGCTCCTCCGACCGCTGGGGCCGGCGGCGGCCGACTGGGCCGATCGACTAGTCTCGCAATTCGGGTCGCTGGCCGCGACTCTGGCGGCGGCACCAGCGGCGCAAGCCCGCGCGCTTGGTGACGGGGCGGCGGCGGTTCGGCATCTCGGGATCGTCCGGGACGCCATGTTGCACTCGCTTCGGACCGAAGCCTTCGCCCGGCCGACGCTGGACGATTCGCAGAAGCTGATCGACTATCTCTCGCTCGACATGGCTCTGCTCCCGACCGAGCGGTTGCGGGTCCTGTTCCTGAACAGCAGCAACCGGCTGCTCCATGACGAGACCCATACCCATGGCTCCGTCAGCGAGACGCCCGTCTACCCGCGCGAAATCATGCGCAGGGCGCTCGAGGTCGGCGCCACCGCCCTCATCCTCGCCCACAATCATCCGTCGGGCGACCCCACCCCCAGCCGGGGCGATGTCGAGGCGACTCGCCGGATCGCCGAGGCGGGGCGGGCGCTCGATATTTGCATCCACGACCATGTCATCGTCGCCCGTTCGGGATGGTCGAGCTTCCGGGCCCTGGGCCTGCTCCAGCCGGCAAGGAGGAATTGATGGGAATCGAAATAAGGCTCTATGCAGAGCCGCTAAATTCGATAATGTGCCCACGGGGAAGAATACGTGGTGCGCGGGATTCAAACAGCAAGATTGGAAGCAGCGCTGGCGATAGTCCGCCAGGCGTCGGTGCGAATCGCCGTCCTGTCCGATCCTTACTCGGACGAAGCCGGTCAATCGTTGCGCACCATGGCTGAGCGGCTCTATCTCGAGCGGCGGCGCCGCGACGAATTTTTTCCGGTGGGCCTCTTCGGCGAACCGGCGTGGGACCTGCTCCTGTCGCTGTTCATCGCCGGCGACGACGGCCGCGAGGTTTCGCTCGAGGAGGCCTACAAGGCAGCCCATGTCGATCCGGAGGACGGTCCGGCGCTAATCGATCGGCTGATCGACAAGGATCTGATCGCGCGCAGCCGTACCCGGCGCAACTCGATCGCGCTCACCCCGTACGGCATGGACCGGCTCAGCGACTATCTCGCCGATCTGATCTAGGCGACTCGGCCCAAGGCCTTTCAGCGTCCTCACTTCCGGCGCCGGGGCGGCGGCGAGGAGCGCGAGTGCGAGCAGCGGCGCCGCCTCGCTCATCCGCATTGCGCCCGATGGAGGAGCTTGTGGTCGGCGAGGACCAGGGCCACCATCGCCTCGACGACGGGGGCTCCGCGAAGGCCGACGCAGGGGTCGTGGCGTCCCTTTATTCCCAGGGCGGCGACGGACGAGGTCGGCTTGAAGGCGGCCCGGGCGACGATCGGCTCGCCGGTCGAGATTCCGCCGGTGATTCCGCCGGCCAGCGTCGGGTCGGCATTGTCCTCGCCCCGGAGCCGGGCCGCCTCGAAACCGGCGCCGATCTCCACCGCCTTGACGGCGTTGATCGACATGAGGGCGGCGGCGAGCTCGGAATCGAGCTTGGCGTAGACGGGGGCGCCCCAGCCGGCCGGCGCTCCCGTCGCGGTGCATTCGATCAGGGCGCCGAGCGAGCTTCCCGCCCCGCGGGCCTCGTCGAGCATAGCCTGCCATCGCGACTCGTCGGCCGAGCCGCCGATCGCGGCGACCCGGGCCACGACCGTCAC
>DASVUW010000240.1:0-18787 GCA_036386845.1 Allosphingosinicella sp.
ATCCCGCCAAAAAGGCGATCATCGTCTACGAAAGCACCGTCTACCCGGGCGTTACCGACGAAATCTGCGGCCCGCTGATCGAAGAAGTTTCCGGGCTCAAGCGCGGCGTCGACTTCTTTCTCGGCTACTCGCCCGAGCGCATCAATCCCGGCGACACCGAACACACGGTCGACCGGATCGTGAAGGTCGTGGCCGGCGAGAACGAGGCGGTGACAGAGCGGCTGTGCGCAATCTACGGCGCGGTGACCAGCGCGGGCGTGTTCCGGGCCGCCTCGATCAAGGCCGCCGAGGCCGCCAAGGTGATCGAGAACGCCCAGCGCGACATCAACATCGCCTTCATGAACGAGATCACCAAGATCTTCTCGAAGCTCGACATCTCGATCTGGGACGTGCTTGCCGCGGCCGGCACCAAGTGGAACTTCCTCCCCTTCCAGCCCGGCCTGGTCGGCGGGCACTGCATCGGGGTCGACCCTTATTATCTCAGCTTCCGCGCCCAGCAGCTCGGCCTCGACCCGCACGTCATCCTCGCCGGCCGTTCGACCAACGACGGGATGGGCGCCTGGGTCGCCGACGGCGTCCACGAGCGCCTGGGTCGCGCGGGCAAGACGCTCGTCATGGGACTCGCCTTCAAGGAGAATGTGCCGGACCTGCGGAACAGCCGGGTGATCGACGTGATCCGCCGGCTCCAGGCCCTTGGCCATGAGGTCACCGTCCACGACCCCCTCGCGGACTCCGCCGAGGCGCGCCACGAATATGGAATCGACCTCGCAGCCGACGCCTTCGACTCGAGCTACGATCTCGTGCTCGTCGCCGTGCCTCACTCGGCTTATGCCGACCTCGACGATTCGAGGTTGACCGGGCTGGTGGCGCAGGGCGGCCTGCTCGCCGACCTCAAGCATCTGTACAGAGGCCGGGCGCTCCCCGGCGTGGAGCGCTGGACCCTCTAGCGTCGCCCCTTGCCCCCTCCCTGGAAGGGAGGGGTTGGGGGTGGGTAGGCGAGCGAAGCGAGACTTTTGCCGACTCGGAGTTTCGGCCGCCTTCGGCGGACCCACCCCCGGCCCCTCCCTTGCAGGGAGGGGAGGCAGCGCAGCGATATGCTATTGATAATCATTCTCAGGCAACCTAGCGCGGTGGGATGACCGAGCCGTCCCGATCCCGCCTTCGCCGCCTTTGGTTCCAGATCCACAAATGGATCGGGCTGGCCCTAGCTTTGCTCATCATCCCGATCTCGCTGTCCGGCTCCGCCCTGGTCTGGCACGACTGGCTTGACGAACGGCTCAACCCCGAGCGGGCCGCGGCCTCCGCTCCGATCCTTTCGCCGTCCGCCTACGCCGAAGCCGCGAGACGCTCTGCCCGCGCCGGCGAGCGGCTGTCGAGCCTGGCTTATCCCCGCGGGAGCGGTCCCGTCGTCGCGACGCTCGCAAGGACGGGGCGGCCGGCCTCCGGGCGGCCGGTCCGTACCCTGCTCTACCTCGACCCGGCCACGGCGCGACTGCTCGACCGCGGCTCGAGCGATGAGGGCGCGGTGCGAGTCCTCCATATCCTCCACGGATCGCTGATGGTCCCGGGGGTGGGGCGGCAGATCGTGGGCTGGGTGGGCGTGGCGATGCTCCTTTCCTCGCTGACCGGCCTCTGGCTGTGGTGGCCGCTGAGCGGCCGGTTCACCCGGGGGCTGAAGTGGCGTCGACGGGCCACGACCAGCGCCAATCTCCACCACCAGAGCGGCTTCTGGATCGCCCTGCCCCTGGCCATACTCTCCTTCACGGGGGCCTGGATCTCCTTCCCCGCTTTCTTCGCCGCCCTTTCGGGCGACCCGGCGGGCCCATCCATGGCGGAACGGATGCGGCGGATGACGGCGTTGCCGGCGATCGAAACCCGGCTGAGCCCGGAGCAGGCGCTTGCGAAGGCGCGGCCGCTGGCGAGCGGCGGCCTCGTCAGCCTCGCCTGGCCCGGCGAGGCGGAGCCGAAGTGGAAGATCGGCTTCGCCCGTCCCGGCGGGACCGCCGAAGTGACGGTCGACGACCGCTCGGGCACCGCCACCCCGCCCAGGGCGCCGCAGCCGGAGACGACCGCGCGGCTGATGCGGCGGATCCACGACGGGACCGGGATGGGCGCACTTTGGCAGACGATCATCTTCATCGGAGGCCTCATCCCCGCGCTGCTCGCCGTGACGGGGATCCTCATGTGGCTCCAGGTCCGCCGGGCGAAGTCGCGAGCGGGAACCGCCGCCTGACTCCCCTCCCTGGAAGGGAGGGGCGGGGGTGGGTCCGCCGAAGGCGGCCGAAACTCCGAGGCCGTAAAAGTCTCGCTGCGCTCGCCTACCCACCCCCGGCCCCTCCCTTGCAGGGAGGGGAGGTTCGCCGCTGGACAAGGAAAGGAGCGCAATCCAGAAGGGGGGAGTGCACAATCCTTTCGACCAGGGTTATTTCAAGTCCGACGAGCTGCGCGCCTTCGGCTTCGCGCGGGTAGGCGAGGGCAGCGCGATCGCCCGCACCTGCACGATCGTCGGCCTCGAGAACATCACTCTCGGCGACTTCGTCCGAATCGACGGTTTCACCACCATCGTCGCGTCCGGCGGTCCGCTGCGCATCGGCAACCACGTCCACGTCTGCTCGGGCTGCGTCCTCGGGGCTCGAGGCGAAATCGAGCTCGGAGACTTTTCGAGCCTGTCGCATGGAGTTCGCCTGCTGTCCGCGATCGACGATTTCAGCGGAAGGCGGATGACGAACTCAACTGTGCCGGAGGAGCTTCTGGGGGTTCAGGCGGCGCCAATCCGAATCGGCCGCTACGTGCCGATCGGCTCGGGTTGCATCGTTCTTCCGGGATCGACGATCGGCGAAGGGGCGGCGGTGGCCGCAATGTCCGTCGTCAACCGTCCGCTGGCAGAATGGACCATCCACGGCGGAAATCCGGCGCGCGAGCTAGGGCCGCGCTCGCGTGACGTGCTCGATCTGGCTCGGCGTCTGGAACCGGACGACTGACGCCCGCATGCCTTTGGCGATCGCTCCTTCCGCGGAGCACCGCCAGGCTGGCGACGCGGAGAAGTAAGCCTTGCCGATCAGCACGGCCGCGGCGTCAGCCGCCGTCGGCTCGGGCCATCCGCTCCTCGTAATGGGCCATGAAGGCACGGATGCGCGGTTCGCCGGCGCCCACGATTCCGGGCTTGTCGGACAGCCGGACGCCGCGCTGGACGTTCTCCAGGACGACTCGGTCTTCCTCCACCACGTTTAGGCCGTAGATGCTGGTCTGGTCGTTCAGCATGTCCTGCCGGGCACGGTGGCTCGGCTTGAGCTCCAGATTGGGCTCGAAGTAGCGGGCTCGAAGGACCGACTCCTCGGCAGCCACCGGCAAAGCGTGCCCGACATAGAAATTCATCCCCTCCGTCGAGGCGATGAAGAGGTTGGGGAAGATGTAGATATGGTAGAAGCTGTCGTGCGCGAACCCGCGGCCGTCGAGATGCGAGAGCGCGCGCTTCCTCAGCGCCTCGCGGTCGACATCGGTGCGCGGCACGTGCCAGCTGGAATGGCCGGCGTCCACGACCGTGTCCTCGACCGGCGAGCGGCAGAAGCCGAAGGACACGAACGAATCCCTGTGCAGGATCGGGCAGTGGTAATTGTCGACGACATTCTCGACGAGGATCTTCCAGTTCGCCTTGTGGGGGACCGCGGCATAATGGATCTGGCGACCGAGGTGCCGGCTGATCTCTTCCAGCACGTCCCAAAAGCCGGCCAGATAGTCGCGCAGCGGCGGCGCTCCGCCCGAGCGGTTGACGAACACGAACTGGCCGCAGGTGTCGAGCCGGTAGCGCGTCAGGCAAAGGTCGTCCGGACGGTCGATCTGATATTCGTTCTTGCGCGGGATGACCGGTGCGCCCTGTGAATCATAGGACCATGAATGGTAGCGGCAGAGGAGCGGACGCCTGCCCTTGTCCTCCCACTGGATTTTGTTGAAGCGGTGGGAGCAGACGTTCTGGAACGCCCTGAGCTCACCGCGGAAATTCTGGACGACGATCGATGCGCCTTCATATTCGACCGTCACGAAGTCCTTGTCCTGGGCGAGCTCGCTGGTCAGGCCGACAAACTCCCAGCCGCTCTCGAACAGCCGGCGCAGCTCGGCGTGGAGAATTCCCGGCAGATGATAATTGGCATTCGGTATCACGTAGTCGGCTCCGGGTTCAGCGCGGCATCTTCAGGCGCTTGGCCGGCGCGGCGTAAACTGTCGCTCCGGCAGGCACAGAACGATAGACGACGCTGCCGGCTCCGATCGTTGCGCCATCGCCGATCTTCACCTTGGGCACGAACACGGCGCCCGAGCCGATCATCACATCGCTTCCGACCCGGACTCCCCCGGTAAGATCGACCCTCGAGCTCAAGGTCGAAAATTCACCCACCCGGGCGTCGTGGCCAAGCCCGGAGTCGGTGTTGATGGTGACGAACCGATCGATCTGCGTGTCGGGCCCCGATGCCGAGCCGGGGCAGAAGATCGCCCCTTCGCAGAGCCGTGCGGTGGCCACCACCCGGGTCTTCGGATGGACGAGGATCGGAAAGTTGCCGCCGCGGACGCTCAGCTTGCCGTGCACCGCCCGCTTCGACGCCGGGTTTCCGAGCGCGAGGACCAGGCCGTCGCCGGGCCGCGGAACGAAATCCTCGATGCTGCCGAGCCAGGGCAGGTCGTAGCCGAGCGGCCCCAGCGTATCGCCGCTATCGTCGATATAGCCCTCGACAGCCGGCAGGGTCCCCGCCGCCGTGCAGTCTGCGGCCCAGAAGTAAAGCTCGCGGCAGAAGCCGCCGCCCCCCACAAGGATGATCCGGCTCCGGGCCATTCACCGAGCCATGTATCCGCCGTCCACGTTCATCGCGGAGCCGGTGATCCACGGCGACGCGTCGGACAGCAGGAAGAGAATTGCGTTGGAAATGTCGGAAAGCGCGCCGAAGCCCAACGGGTGGCGCGACAGGCTGTCCTCGACGATCTCGTCGGGCAGGTTGGCGATGGTGTTGAGGTGCATCTCGGTCTCTATGGTCGCAGCGACGACGGCGTTGACCCGGATCTTCCTGGCGGCCCATTCGATCGCCAGCACGGGGACCATGCCGAGGATCGTCGCCTTGGAAGCGCCATAGGCCGTCGTCCCCGTATGCCCGCGCACGCCGGCGACGGAGGACATGAAGACCACGGAGCCGCCGTCGCGCATGACGTTCTTCTGACCCACGGCCCGGGCGATCCCGAACGCACCCCAGACGCTGGCGGCGAACATCGATTCGATATGCTTCTGCTTGGTCATCCGCGCGGGCATCGCCATGTAGGCGCCCGCGCTGTGGAAGACCCCGTCGAGCGTACCGTGTTCGACGGCGATGCCTTTGACCAGATCGGCGACCTGGTCGGCATTCTCGAAGGCCGCCGCGACGTTCGCGTGGCCGGAGCCGGCCAGCTGGCCGCGGGTCGAGGCAAGCTTCGCCTCGTCCCGGCCGGCGAGGATCAGCCGGGCGCCATGCTCGGCCAGAGCGATCGCGGTGGCCCGGCCGAGGCCCGACGAGGCGCCGGTGACGAGGATCGTCTTGCCCGCCATGCATTGCGGGTCGAACGTCCGCCGGGGCTCGGGTCCGGATGGGTCCGGGGCGGTCATTTGGCCGCAGCGCCGCCGTCGACGGCGAGCGCGGCGCCGGTGATCCACTTGCCGCCGTCGCTCAGCAGATAAACGGCGGCGTTGGCGACATCCTCGGGCTGGCCGAAGCCGAGCAGGTGGAAATCCTCATAATCCTTGCGGGCGGAATCGTTGATGGAATTGACGAACTCGACGTGCATGGCCGTTTCGACAGCGCCCGCCGTGATGGAGTTGACCCGGATCCTCCGGTCGGCGAACTCGACCGCGAGCGACCGCACGAGCCCGTCCACCGCCGCCTTTGCGGCGCAATAAGCGGACAGTGCGGGGCGGCCGGTGACCGAGGCCACCGAGGACATGAAAACGAGAGCCCCTCCGTCGTTGAGAACGCCCTTCTTCGCGGCGGCCCGGGCGATCCCGAAGGCGCCGCGCACATTGGCCCCGAACACTTCGTCCAGGTGGCGGTTCTTCAGAAGCTTCGCGGGCAGGACCATCGTCGTCCCGGCTGAATGGAACACGCCGTCGAAAATTCCGACGTCCTTGGCGGCCTTCTGGACCGCGTCGGCCACCACTTCGGCGTCGCTCATTTCAAAACTGTGTGTCGAGTGCTGCCCCGGCGCCAGTGCGGCCAGGGTCTGCGCCAGCCGCCCCTCGTCGCGGCCCACCAGAGCCACGTTGCCGCCGCAGCGGGAGATCAGCACGGCTGCCTCGCGTCCCAGCCCGGACGACGCGCCGGTCACCATGAATCGGCGGCCGGCGAGGCAATCCTCGGCGAAGATCACAGCGTGATCGTCTCCACGCAGGCGAGCGGCCCCACGTCCAGAGATGCCGAGGCCCAGGAATAGCCGACTCCGAAGCCGAACAGGCCGAGCCGGCGCCGTCCGGTCGCCAGCGACTCCGCCATGTCGGTCGTCATCAAAAGCGGGATCGTCGCGCTGCTGGTGTTGCCGTAGCGGTCCATGTTGATCGGGACCTTCTCCTTCGGCAGCTTGGCCTTCTTGGCGATATGATTGATCATGAACGTGTTCGCCTGGTGCAGAAGGAACGCGTCGTAATCGTCTTTGTCGCGTCCGGCTGCCTCGACCGTGTCGTTGATCAGCGGTGGCACCGACTTCAGCGTGAAGGTGAAGATCTCGCCGCCGTCCATGTAGAGCTTGTCGAGGTTGCGGCCCTCGAACTTGCCCTCCGCCTGGTGGATCCGGAATGCGCCGTTGGGCACGATCAGATTCTGGGCGCCTGAGCCGTCGCTGCCGAGGATGAAGTCCGCGACCTCGCCGTCGCCGTCATCGCTCTTCTCGATGGCGGTCACGCTGCCCGCGTCGCCGAACAGCAAGGCGGTCGCTCGGTCCGTGTGGTCGATGGTCTTGCCGCTGGTGTCGCCGACGGCGAGCAGAACGCGCTTCATCGCTCCGGTCTGGATCGCCATCATCGCCATCCACAGGCCGTAGGGATAGCCGGAGCAACCGAGATTGACGTCGAAGGCGATCGCCCCGACGCGCAGCTTCATCCGGCCGTGCACCGAGCAGGCCGTCGCCGGAAGCCGGTAGTCGGGCGATTGCGTGACGAAGATCAGGCCGTCGACTGAGTCGCGCTCCCAGCCGAGCTTGTCGAGCAGCCGCTCCGCCGCCGCTTCGCACAGGTCCGAAGTGGTGACGTTCTCATCCGCCCGGTGGCGGGTGAGCACACCGGTCATCTTGGTGACCTCGGCGACTCCGTCGCCGAACTGCTCCTCGAAATGGCTGTTGTCGAGGACCCTGGCGGGGACGCAGGTGACCACGCCCGCAATGCGGGCGCCATGCGTGCGTGCGTGCTGACCCGACTTCATCGGATCAGGCCTTTTCGGCCTCGACCAGCCGCTCGATGTCGCCGACCGTCTTGCACTCGCCAAGCTTGTCGGGGTGCACCGTGACGTCGTGGACGTCGTCGATCAGGGCGATGGTGGAGACGATCGCAAGGGAATCCCAGCCGCCGCTCTCGAGCGAATATTCCGGGTTGATCTCGTCGACCTCGACCTCCAGGATCTCGGCCAGGCCTTCGTAGAATTCGCTCATCTCGTGTCCTATTGCTACCGATTGATTGCTACCAGGTGACCGTCCCGCCGGCCCAGGAAAGGCCGACACCGAAGCCGATCAGCATGATTCGAGCGCCAGCCCTTAGCCGCCCCTCTTCCTCAAGGCTAGCCAGCACAAAGGGTATGGTGGACGAAACGGTGTTGCCGATCGACTCGAAATGGCGCGGCACCTGCCGGTCGGGCAGGCCCAGCTTCTTCTGAAGAGCGTCGAGCATGAACTTGTTCGCCTGGTGAAGTACGACATGGTCGTAATCCCCGGCCACGGTTCCGGTCTTCTCGAGCAGGCGTGCGAAGGTCCGCGGCACCTCGCGCAGCGTGAAGTTCATCACGTTGGCGCCGTTCATGTAGAGATTGTCGCGCGAGCGGACATTGCCCATGCCGTCGTCGATCTCGATGGCGGTCTCGGCGCAGCGCGGGGTACGGAAGCCGCCTGCCTCGACGATCAGGTCCTTCGCGCCCCGGCCGTCGGTGCCGAAGACGAACGGGCCGATCGAGCCGCCATCCTCCGATGCGCTGACCAGGGTCGCCGCAGCGCCGTCGCCGAACAGGGTACGGACGCTCTTGTCGAGCGGGTTGATGTATTTCGAATAGGTGTCGGCCGTCAGCAGCAGGATGCTCCTGGCGGCCCCGGCGGCGATGAGCCCGGCCGCGATCGACAGCCCGTAGACGAAGCCGGAGCAGCCGAGGTTGAAGTCCATGGCGCCGATGTCGCGCCTAAGGCCGAGGCGCTCCTGCAGGACGCAGGCCGTGGTTGGAAGGATGTAATCCGGAGCCTGGCTGCAGAAGATCAGGAAATCGATCTCGTCGGCGGCGCATTCGCCCGTCGAGAGCAGCCGCTGGGCGGCTTCGAACGCCAGGTCGGCCGCGGTCTCGTTCGGCGCGGCCACTCGCCTCGCCCCGATCCCCGTCTTCTCCAGTATCTTGCTTTCCGACCAGGCGGGGAACAGGCCGGCCAGCTCGCGATTGCCGAGCACGGTTTCCGGAAGATGGGTGGCGATTGCTCTGATCCGGGCCGCTACCCCACCGGGAGGGCTGGAACTGATCGGAGTGGACACGCCCGCCACTTAGTTGGGGACCTTGGCCTTGGCAAGTTCCCAGTCGGATCTCCGGACCTTCGCCGGGAAGGCAAAGACGAGGAATCTTAGATACCTGAGGGCGGAAAAGCACCCCCCGCCGGGACCCTGCTCAGTCGATGCCGTGATAGTCCCGGTACCACTCGACGAAGCGCGGCACGCCCTCGTCGATCGTCGTGGTGGGCTCGAACCCCAGGTCGCGCTGGATCGCGCTGATGTCGGCATAAGTGTCGCGCACGTCGCCGGGCTGCATCGGCATCAGGATCTTCTCCGTCTTGCGTCCGCAGGCCTGCTCGATGAGCTCGATCATCCGGTTCAGCTCCTCGGAGCGGTGATTGCCGATATTGTAGATCCGGTGAGGCGAGCGGCTTCCGCCAGCCTTGATCTCGCCGTCGTCCGGCGGCGGGTTGTCGAGGGCTGCGACGACCCCGGTGACGATGTCGTCGATATAGGTGAAGTCGCGGCGCATATTGCCCTCGCCGAAGACGTTGATCGGCTCGCCGGCGAAGATCGCCCTGGTGAACAGCCACATAGCCATGTCGGGCCGCCCCCAGGGGCCGTAGACGGTGAAGAAGCGAAGGCCCGTCTGGGGCAGCCGGTAGAGGTGGGCGTAGGTCTCGCTGATCAGCTCGTCGGCCTTCTTGGTCGCGGCGTAGAGCGAGAGCGGGTGGTCGACCCGGTCCTCGGCCCGGAACGGCAGTGTGTCGTTGCCGCCATAGACGGAGGAGGACGAGGCGTAGACGAGGTGCGAGAGGCCGCGGTGGCGCGCGATCTCGACCATGTTCACATGCCCGACCAGGTTCGCCTGGACGTAGGCGCGCGGATTCTCGATCGAATAGCGCACTCCCGCCTGCGCGCCCAGGTGGACGATCCGGTCGAATCCGATCCCGTCCAGGGCTCGATCGAGCGAGTCGTTGTCGGCGAAGTCCGTCTCGATCGCCTCGAACGCGTCGCCATGGTCGCGGCCGAGCTTCGAGACCCGGTCGCGTTTCAGGGAGACGCTGTAATAATCGTTGAAATTGTCGATCCCGACGACCTCGTCGCCGCGGCGCATTAGTCGGTCGGCGACATGATGGCCGATGAACCCGGCGGCGCCGGTCACGAGGATCTTCATTGATGGTCCCTGCAATGATGGTCGAGGCCGCTTAGAGGCGCGACCCCGCGATGCCAAGCCGAAGCGGCGGGTGACCCTCTCCCGCCCTTTGCGGGGGAGGAAATACTAAGCCGCTTCCGCCGCCCCCGGTTCGCGGGCCTCGATGAACCAGCGTTCCTCGCCCTCCAGGCCGATCGCGGTCAGCGTGCCGGAGCGGTAGGCGCCGGTGTCGAGGGCGATGCGGTTGGGATGCTCCTCGGGCCGCTCCACGATCGTGTGGCCGTGGACGACGACGACTCCGTGGTCGCTGCGGTCGTCGAGAAAGCCCTCGCGGATCCACCTCAGGTCCCGGCTGACCTGCTTGTCGAGGGCGACCCCGGGGCGGATCCCGGCATGGACGAACAGATAGTCGCCGAAGCGGAAGCTGTCGTGCATCTCGTTCAGGAATCGAACGTGGCTTTCGGGCACCTCGGCGATCAGCCGTTCCATGATCGCGGTGGGCGTGGCGTTGAGCATCCAGCCGCCGGTGAGGCCGTAGCTCTGGGCGCATTCGGTGCCGCCATAGGTGAGCCAGTGCTGCACGCCCGAATCGTCGCCGTCCAGCACATTGAGGAAGAATTCCTCGTGATTGCCCTTCAGGAAGACGTTGCGCGCGAAGGCGGGGGGATTGCCGACGAGCAGCTCGACGACTCCGCGGCTGTCGGGGCCGCGGTCGACCAGATCGCCGAGGAAGACGAGCCAGGTCTTGGCCGCCCCTCGCCGTTCATTGTCCTCTTCGATCCGGGCCAGCAGCTCGACGAGCAGGTCGAGACGGCCGTGGACATCGCCGATCGCATAAGCGCGGCCGCCCGGCGGGCCGCTTCGGCCCGGCGACGCTCGGCTCTTCGAAAACAGTCGTCTCAACACTGGCGTCGACTCCGGGACCTTCGGGGCGGCCGATATTTGGTGTTTTGCCGCAGTTGCAAGCTTTTAGCCCCGGAAAAGGGCGAGCCTATGGACGGCGATGGAGAAATAAGCTAAGCGGCGCAACGAGATACAGGCAGCTCGCCTTGAGGGGCGGCGCGGGCATCGTTTCCGCAGGGAAGGGTGTGCGCCGAATCGGCGCATGGGCTGTTCCACGGATGCCATGGATTGTGTAGAGGGCCTCAGGTCCCGACCGGAGAAAGATGAACATGCGAGCGTTTCGGCATGAAGAGCGTGACTTTTCCCTCAGCGGGCTGGTGAGCCGGGCGCTGCTCGTCGTGGCCGCCCTGGCGGCGGCGGGCTGCGTAGGCCAGAGCCGCGGGGGCGCGGTCCCCTACGACACGGTCATGGCCCCCCCCGACAATCAGGGGCAGGTGGTGGCCAATGCGGCGCACCCGATAGGCGCTTTGGACACAATCACCGTGACGGTCTTCCAGGTGCAGTCGCTGTCCGGCGAGTATAAGGTGGATACGCAGGGTAAGATCGACTACCCGCTGCTGGGCTCGGTCCAGGCGCTGGGGCGCACGACCCAGGACCTGCGCCAGGATATCGCCACCGGCCTTTCGAAGAAATATCTGCAGTCGCCCGACGTCCAGGTCGCGATCAAGGAGCGGGCGGAGCAGACCATCACGGTCGACGGCTCCGTGCGCAACCCGGGCCAGTTCGTCGTCAAGGGTCCGACCACCCTGCTCCAGGCCGTCGCGATGGCGAAGGGCACGAGCGAGGACGCCAACCCGTCGCGCGTCGTCGTCTTCCGCACCATCCGCGGCGAGCGCCTGGCCGGAGCGTTCGACCTCCAGGACATCCGCCGGGCCAAGGCCGAGGATCCGGTGATCTACGGCAACGACATCGTCATCGTGGACGGCAACCGGGCGCGCCTCGTCTATAGAGAGTTGATGGGCGCCCTCCCGATCCTCGGCATTTTGCGCCCCTTCTGACGGCCGCTCGGACTCGAAAAGACAGGATTCGATTATCATGAACAATCATGGGGGCTATCTCCCGAACCAGGGCGCGGTGATGCCTTTCGATCCGAGCGGTCGGCTGCCGGCGCATAGCGGCCTGACCGACGTCGCCTTCGGCCGGCCGGCCAAGGCCGATTCCCGGTTCGACATCAACGAGATCTGGCGGATCGTCACCAAATGGTGGTGGCTGATCACGGGTATCGCCATCGCCTGCCTGCTCGCCGCGATCGTGATTTCGCTGATGATCACGCCCGAATATCGCGCCCAGGCGACCATCGAGGTCAATCCGGAAGGCGTTCAGGTGGTCGGCAAGGAAATGGGCGAGGTCCAGCCGACCCAGATAAACCAGCGCGAGTTCCTCAACACCCAGGTCGGCCTGCTCAAGAGCCGTTCGCTGGCGGAGAAGGTCGCCCGGAGCACCAACATCGCGAACGACTCCACGATTTTCGACCAGGAGCTGCCGCGCCAGGCGCGCGAACGCGCCGCCGCCAGAGTGGTTCAGGGCAGCGTCACGATCGCTCCGCAGCGCGACAGCAGCCTCATCCAGATCGCGGTCGAGAGCACCGATCCGGACCTGGCCGCAAAGCTCGCCAATTCCTATGCCGACAATTTCATCCAGTCGAACATGGAGCGGCGCTACGAGGCGACGTCCTATGCCCGCAACTTCCTTCAGACGCGGATCGCGGCGGTGAAGACCCGTCTCGAACAGTCCGAACGGCAGCTGGTGGCTTATGCGAAGGCGCAGGGCATCCTCACCCTCGCCGTCGATACCGGAGGTACCGGGAGCGTCCGGCAGGAGCAGTCGATCGACGCCGCCACCCTCATCCAGACCAACAACGCTTTGGCCCAGGCGAAGAGCGACCGGATCGCCGCCGAGCAGCGCTTCCGCCAGGGCGCCGGCGCCCAGTCGCGCGCGGCCGCGATCAGCGACCCCACGGTCCAGATCCTCAGTCAGCAGCGCGCCGCGCTCGAGGCGCAATATCAGCAGAAGCTGCCGCTTTTTAAACCGGAATTCCCGGAGATGGTGCAGCTTCGAAGCCAGATCGACTCCCTCGACAAGCAGATTGCCAGGCAGAGGAGCAGCGTGTCGGGCTCGGCCTCGAACACGCTCCAGGCCGATTACCAGGCGGCGCTCGCCCGAGAGAACGCACTCCAGGCGAAGGTGAGCGAAGGCAAGGCCGGCCTCATGGCGCTTCGCGAGCGAAGCATCCAGTACACCATCCTTCAGCGCGAGGTGGACACCAACCGAAGCCTTTACGACGCTCTTCTCCAGCGCTTCAAGGAAGTGGGCGTGGCGGGCGGCGTCGGAGCGAACGTCGTGTCGGTGGTCGACAGCGCCGAGGCGCCGAGTGGGCCGTTCAAGCCCAATCTGCCCCTCAACATCGCGATCGGTCTGTTCGTCGGGCTTCTGCTCGGCCTTGGAACGGCCTTCTCGATCGAGTGGATCGACGACACCGTCAAGACCCCGGACGATGTCAGCACCAAGCTCGGACTCGCCTCGCTGGGAGTCATCCCCGGGGTCGGCAAGGGACTGGCGGTTCGGGAGCAGCTCGAGGATCCGCGCTCGCAGGTCTCGGAAGCCTATCAGTCGGTCCGGACGGCGCTTCAGTTCTCGACCGACCACGGCGTGCCGCGCAGCCTTCTGGTCACGAGCACGCGCGCCTCGGAGGGCAAGTCGAGCACCGCGCTCGCTCTCGCCCAGACCCTCGCCAACCTCGGAGCCTCGGTGCTTCTGGTCGACGCCGACCTTCGCAAGCCGACCTTCCGAGGCCCGAGCTCGACCAGCCAAGGCCTGTCCAGCCTCCTGGCCGGATCGGACAAGATTTTCGACTGCGTCCACCCGACCCAGGTGGAGCGGCTCTTCCTGCTCCCGAGCGGCCCCATTCCGCCGAACCCGGCCGAGCTCCTCGCCTCCGGCCGTTTCAAGGAGATTATCGACGAGGCGCTCACCCGCTTCGACCATATCATCATCGACAGTGCGCCCGTGCTCGGCCTCGCCGATGCGCCGATGCTCGCGTCGAGCGTCGAGGGGACCTTGATGGTGATCGAGGCCGGCGCCATCCGCCGCGCCGCCGCGCTCAACGCGGTCAACCGCCTTCGGGCCTCGGAAGCCCGGCTGATGGGTGCGATCCTCACCAAGTTCAACGCTCTCAAGGTGGGCTACGGTTACGGCTACGGCTACGGCTATGGTGAAGACGCCTATGCCTATCGCGAGGGCGACTCGCCGAAGAAGCAGATCGAGCTTCTGAAGGGCTGATCGTGGCCGCTGCCGCACAGGGGGAGGGCCGGAGCTCGGGGCGCATTGCCGCCTGGGCGGTGAGCGCCGCGGCGCCGCTGATCGCCTGGCTGATCGTGAAGAGCGCCGCCTCGGGCCTTTCCGCCGCGACGGCCGTCGCCCTTGCGCCGCTGCCGCCTGAAAACCCGGCCCCGATCCTCAAGGTGCTCGCCCGCGCCGCTCAGCCGGCGAACGCCCGGGTGACGGCGGATACGCAGCGGACGGCTCAGGACGGGCTCACCCATCTTCCGCTCGCCTTCGAACCCTTCCTGATCGCGGCCCGCGCCGCCGAGCAGAAAGGCGACCTGCGCAAAGCCATCCTGCTGATGGAGGAAGTCCGCCACCGGCGTTACTCCCATCCCGCGGCGCGAATGCAGCTGATGATCTACTATATCAAGGCCGAGCGCTATCCCGAGGCCCTTGCCGAAATAGATTTCATCCTGCGCCGCAACGAGGATCTGCGGCCGGCGCTTCTTCCCGAGCTCACCAAGCTCGTGGCCAATCCTCGCGGCCGGGCCGCGCTCGCGGCGATCCTCGCCAAGGACCCGACCTGGAAGAAGGACTTCTTCGCGGCCGCAGGAGCCCGCAAGGTCGCGACCGCCGACGCGCGCGCTCTCCATGATGAGATCCGGAAGCTGAAACCGGCCGGTGACCTGCTGCTCGAACGCCAGCTGATCCTCCAAACTCAGGCCTCATCGGGCGACTATGCCGGCGCCCGCCAGACCTGGCTGGCCGCCCTTCCCGCGCAGGAACGGGCTGTCAGCCGCTACATGTTCGACGGCGCCTTCCGCGGTGTCGCCGCTCCTGCGCCGTTCGGCTGGACCTTCAAGGACGTCGAGGCCGGGCGCGCCGAGCCTGCCAGGGACGGGCAGCGCAACTATCTCGATGTTGCCTATTTCGGCGGCCGGAGCGTGGTCCTGGCGGAGCAGACGCTGGCGCTGGCGCCCGGAACCCACAATTTACGCCTAGTCGCCCGAAGCCCCAACGGCATCACCTCCGGTCGCCTATTCTGGCGCCTGACCTGCCTTCCGGGCGACAGCCAGATCGGAGTGCTCGACATGAGCCGCGCCGCGGCCGACAATCGCCGGTTCAGCGCGTCCTTCACCGTCCCGTCGGGCTGCCCGGGCCAGGCGCTGACCCTGATCGCCGAGCCGGGCGACGTCGCCGCCTCCGTCAATCTGGAGATCGCGAGCATGGAGATTGGCCGGTGAGGGCAGGTTTCTGGACCTTGACGGCGGCTGCCTATCTCGCCTTCTGTCTGCTGCTCGGCGGCGCGAGCGCCGCGGGCATTGCGGCAAACGCCCTGCTTCAGCTCTTCGGCCTGGTCTTGATCGTGGCAGTCCTCTGGCGGCGCGATTTCACGTTGCCGGACGGGGCGAGGGGGCCGGTGTGGATCGGCGCTGCTCTGCTGCTGGTCGGCCTGGCGAGTATCGTCCCGCTTCCCGGCGGGATGGGATCGGGCCTGCCGCTTCGAGCCGAGGTCGTCGAAGCTTTCCGGCTTATCGGGATGACCCCGCCCTCCCTTTCCGCCTCGCTGGCGCCGTCCTGGACTCTGAGTTCGCTGCTGCACCTGCTGCCGGCCGCGGCGATGTTCCTGGTGGTGCTCTTCCTATCCAGCGCCGAACGCCGTCTGCTTCCGACGGTGCTGCTTGCGATCGCCGGCGCCTCGATGGTGCTCGGCGCTTTCCAACTTATGGGCGGCAGTGATTCCCCGCTTCGCCCTTACGCCATCACCAATCCCCACTCGCCGGTGGGCTTTTTCGCCAATATCAATCACCAGGCGACCCTGCTGCTCTGCGCCCTCCCGCTGACGGCGGTGATCGCCGGTCGGATGGCGACCCGCCGTTCGCGCTCCAAGCGCAGCGGCGGCGCGATCATCAGTGTGTCCATCGCGGTCTTCTTCGCAGCCGGAATCGCCATCAGCGGATCGAGCGCCGGCTACGGCCTCGCCGTGCCGACGGCAGTCGCCAGCTTCCTGATCTATCGCCGTGCCGCCGCCGGCCGGGTCGCGCCGGGCTGGTGGGGGGGGCTCGCCGCGCTCGCCCTGATATTCGCCTATGCGGGAATCCAGGGGCCGCTGAGCAAGGAGAATTTCCAGGGGGACCTGAACGCTTCCCACCCTTCCAGCCGACGGGTCATGACGTCCACGACGGTCGAGATCATCAAGGACAGCTTCCCGATCGGAACGGGTCTAGGTACTTTTTCGACCGTCTACCGGCGCTATGAAGATCCGACCCGGGTCACCGGGACCTTCGCCAATCATGCCCATAACGACTATGTCGAGGCGGTGCTCGAGCTCGGGGTGGCCGGCCTGCTGCTCATCCTCGCCTTCCTGTTTTGGTGGGGACGTCGGGCCTATTCGGCCTGGACTCGGGACTTCGAGGGAGCCTCGCTCGCCCGCGCGGGCTCGGTAATTGTGGGAATCGTGCTCGTCCATTCGATCGTGGACTATCCGATCCGGACGGCGGCGATCGTCGCGGTCTTCGCCTTGGGCTGCGCGCTGATGGTCCCGCCGACAGCCCGGCGAAGCTCGGTCGACACCGACGAAGAGGAATCGTCGGCGCCGCTGCGCCATATCGAAGCGGTCTGACGCTTCCCCGCTCCCGCTGAGCATCGAAGGAAGCCTCGATCGTGCTGATCGAGCGGGCTGCTCTCGACGAAGTGCCCACTCTTCGACTGACGCACGACGAGACGGATGAACCGGTCCCCGCCGGTCTATGCGATCTGCGTCAGCACGAAGGCATAGGCCTGCGCCACCTCGCGCAGATGCTCCCAGCGGCCCGATTTGCCGCCGTGGCCGGCGCCCATGTTGATCTTGAGGAGCTGAAGATTGTCGTCGGTCCTGGTGGCGCGCAGCTTCGCGGCCCATTTGGCCGGCTCCCAGTAGGTGACCCGGGGATCGTTGAGGCCGCCGGTGATGAGCATCGGCGGATAGGCCTGGGGGCGAAGCTGGTCGTAAGGGCTGTAGCTTCGGATCAGCTCAAACGCGGCCTCGTCCTCGATCGGGTTGCCCCATTCGGTCCATTCCCCGGGGGTGAGCGGAAGGGTCTCGTCCAGCATGGTGTTGAGGACGTCGACGAACGGAACGTCCGCGACCACCGCGCCCCACAGCTCGGGATCCGAGTTGACCACCGCGCCCATCAGCTCCCCGCCCGCCGAGCCGCCCGAGATGGCGATCCTTCCGGGACGGCTGAAACCCTCGGCGATCAGGCCTTTCGCGCAGTCGACGAAGTCGTTGAAGGTGTTGACCCGGTTTTCGAGCTTGCCCTGGAGGAACCAGTCGTAGCCGAGGTCGTCGCCGCCGCGGATATGGGCGATGGCGTAGGCGTAGCCCCGATCGAGGAGACTGATCCGGCTGGTCGAGAAATCCGGCGGGATCGCATAGCCGTAGGCGCCGTAGGCGTAGAGGTAGAGCTTTCCGCTGCCGTCCCTCGGGAAACCCCGAGGGTAGACGATTGAGACCGGCACCCGCTGGCCGTCGCGGGCCGGAACCATCAGCCGCTCCGTCGCGTAGCGCGACGGATCGTAGCCCGACGGGATTTCCTGGACCTTCAGAACCTCCAGCCGGCGATCGGCGAAATGATAGTCGTAGACGGTCAGCGGAGTGACCATGGAGGAATAATAGAGCCGATAGGCTTCCGGCGCATATTCGGGATTGGAGATGTAGCCGGCCGAATAGGACGCCTCGGGGAACGGGATCCGCTCCTCGGTCCCGTCATAGGCGCGAAGCCGGAGCTGATCGAGGCCGTCGACCCGCTCGCTGATGGCGAGATGCTCGCGATAGGCGGAGAAGCCCCGCAAATAGACCCGGTCGGAGCCC
The DNA here is from genome assembly GCA_036386845.1 of Allosphingosinicella sp. Classification (GTDB taxonomy): domain Bacteria; phylum Pseudomonadota; class Alphaproteobacteria; order Sphingomonadales; family Sphingomonadaceae; genus Allosphingosinicella. Next base: position 17,854 of record DASVUW010000240.1, read on the forward strand.
TCGATCACCGTCGACCACTCGTCCGGCCTCGACGGATCGGCCTCCGCGAGGCGGAAGTTGACGTGATCGTCGTTGGTCAGGACCCACAGCTTCCCGTGCGAGGCATCGACCGAATATTGCCGCTTCTCCCGGCGCGCCGAGATCAGGGTCAGCGGCGCCAGCGGATCGCCGGCCGGCACGAAGTAGACCTCGCTGGTCGAATTGTCCCCCGTGGCGATGAAGATCAGGCTCCTGTCCTGCGACCTCGACACTCCGACGCTGAAGCCGAGCTCCTGCGTCTCCTCGTACAGGGTCACGTCCTCCGACGCGGGCCGCCCGAGCCGGTGGTAGCGCGCTCGATAGCTTCGCCAGTTCTCGTTGACCTCGGTGAAGACGATTCCGCCGCTGTCGCTGGCCCAGACGGGATCGCCGATCGCCACGTCCGTCACCGTCTCGATATCCCTCCCGGCCTCGAGGTCGCGGATTCGAAGCTCGAATCGTTCGGACCCGCTTTCGTCGACCAGGAGGGCGGCGAGCCGGCCGTCCGGGCTCACAGCCAGCTTGCCCAGGCGGAAATAATCCTTGCCCTCGGCTTCCACGGGTTCGTCGAAGATGATCCGATCGGCGCCGCCCGAGGCTGGCCGCCGGTACCAGGTGCGATATTGAACGCCGGGCCTGAAAGCCCACCAGTAGAGCCAGTCGCCGTCGCGAAGCGGGACCGAGGATTCGTCCTCCTTCATCCGGCCCTTCATCTCCTCGAAGAGCGTCTCGACGAGCTCGGAATGCGGAGCCATCGCAGCCTCGAAATAGGCGTTCTCGGCCCTGAGATAGGCGAGCACGTCCTCGTCCTCGACGGCCGGATAAAGCGGGTCCCTCAACCAGTGGAAAGGGTCCTCGATCACATGGCCGTGGCGTTCGTAGCTATAGGGGCGCGGTTCGGCGCGGGGCGGGGCTG
>DASVUW010000241.1:0-3935 GCA_036386845.1 Allosphingosinicella sp.
CTCCGGCCAGTTCCCGAAGGCCGGCAAGCGGGCCAGTTCCGCCTCGCGCCGGGCATCGAGATAGGCTCCGGCGAACGCCCGAGCCTCGCTCACCCGCCGCCGGAAGTCCGGCCAGCGCCGCCAATGCGCCTCGAAGGAGGAGAGGGTCATCCCGGCCCACTGGCAGGCGAGCCGGAGGTTGTTGCACTGCCGCAGCTTGCCGAGGAAGCGCCCCTCGGCGCGCGGAGTCCAGCAGGCGCCCGAGCCGCGGACCACCTGCGGCGGCCGCCTGCCCCCGCGCTGGACGACGAGATCGATCCCGTCCCGCTGCTTCCAGGCGCCGGGCGGCCGGTTGCACCCGCCTGCCGCCAGCCGCTCCGCCGAAGCCGCCTTCGCCGCCCGGCAGTCCGAATCGAAGGCCGGATCGCTCCGCCGCGCCAGCCTGACCCACGACCGCGACACCCCCGCCTGCTCGGCCGACAGAATGACGCTGCCCGATTGCGCATAGGCCTTGAGGAAGGCGCGCCGCCTGGCCCCGCTCACCTTCGCGGTCATCCCCTCCTCCACCGATCAGTGCAAAAGAGGATATCATGTCGCGGCGCTCCGATGTCCTTCAATCTCCGCGACCCGAGCCACGGACCTGCCCGGCCCGCCGCCCGTTGACCGGGAGTCCGGGCCGATCATGGCTCCCAGGTGAAGGATCCGTGCGCCATGGCGAAAAGACATCGCCTCCCGACCCTGGTCCTGGCCCTCCTGCCGGCCGCTGCGTGCGACCGCCCGCAGGAGCAAGCCGCGCCCCGGCCCGAAGCGGCGTCTCAGACGGGCGTCAGGCCGGCGCTCCTGCGGCCGAGCGGCGACACGCTCATGGCCGCCCTGGAAGGCGTCCTCCACGCCGAGGGCCGCTGCCTCTACGTGGTCGGCGACGACAAGGCGCGGAGCCGAACCCTTCCGGCCTTCCACATCGCCGGCATGAACTGGGACGAGCCGACACGGACGTTGCGAGTCCGCGGCCGGACCTTCGCCCTGGGCCAGCGGGTCGTCCTCGGCGGCGGCGAGGCGGCCGATCCCGCCGCCCTCGATTGGGTCCAGCGCCCGGACCCGACCTGCGATTCGTCGGACCTGTTCATGACCGGGACGATCGAGCCGGCAAAGGCCGGGCCCGGCCGTTAACCGTGGGGCGGGGGCACCCGTCGTTCGTGGAGTGCGCGATCTTTCCGATCATCGAAAAGCGTCTATTCGAGGTTGGCATAATGCGCTAACCGATGAGTCCAACCATGTGGGGCATGGATCAGAGTGACCGAAGACCGCGAAGCCTTTGTGCCCGAGCAGGCCAGCCTGCTGGGGATCAGCCGAGCGCTCGAGGAGACGGCGCGGATGCTCCACGACTGGGCGCTGGCCGACGATCCGCCGCTGAGGCGCCCGGCGGACAAGCCGATGCCGGTCACCGCGAGCACGGTGCGAACCATCATCGCCGCCCGCTGGCTCCGCCGCGAATATCTCGGCTTCGACGCCGGCGACCCCGAATGGAGCCTGATGCTCGAGCTCTATTCCGCCCGCCTCGAAGGCCGCCAGGTCCACCAGACCGGCCTCTCGGTCGCCGCCGGAGTCCCCCAGAGCACCGCCCTCCAGGCCACCCGCCGCCTCGTCGAAGCCGGAATCTTCACGACGAAGCCCGACCCCCGCGACGGCCGCAAGCTCCTCGTCGCCCTAACCGCCCCCGCCGCCGAACGAATCCGCTCCTACCTCGCGGCCGCGCTGGAAATCGGCTCTCCGGTGGTGTGAGCCTCTTCTACAATCCTCCCCCGGATTTCCGGGGGAATGAGCAGGCACGCCATGCCCCCGGCATGGCTGGGCCTTGCGGGGCAAGGCCCACCTGCTCATGACCGCGCGAAGCGCGGTGGAGGGGTTCTTTCGGAGTCAGCAAGGCCCCTCCACCAGCTGCGCTGGTCCCCCTCCCCTGCAAAAGCAGGGGAGGACTTGAGGTCCAGATCGCTCCGAAACTATGCCAAGTTTGAATAGAATTTCCCGCTCCCTACGTCGTCGCCCATGGCGGGCTACAACGACGAACGCGACCGTCTGGAGCGCAAGCTCTGCCAGCTCCTCATCGAAGCCCGCGAAGCCGCCGGCTTCAGCCAGACCCAACTCGGCAAGGCCGTAGGCCGCTCTCAGAGCTTCGTCTCGAATTACGAGCGCGCGCAGCGGCGGCTGGATGTGCCGGACCTCATCCTGGTGTGCCGGGCGATAGGGGTACAGCCGATGGAGATGCTCAGGCGCCTCGATCAGGATGGCGAGTGACTGTCACACTGCCTTAGGAAAAAGGTAGAATGACAGGGCGACCGCGCCGGCGGTCGCGACGATGAGTCCGCTCAGCACCCACAGCCGCCGGCGAGTCCAGCACAGTAGGCAAAAGACGCCTGTCCCAAAGAGAAGCGCTCCGGCCAGCACATAGGACCAGATCAGCGCCCACTGAGACCCGGTCACATGCACCGGCTCCGAGAGTCCCACGACGATGTTGATGAAGAACATGAAGCCGAAATAGAGCGCCGCCGTGATCAGCCCCATGCCGAGCACCCAAAGGACGGCGATGACCTGCCAGCCGAGGGATGGCGACTCCTCCACTTAGCCAACGGACGCTTGGAGGATGAGGCATAAGGCCAGAGTGGCAACAGCCACGGCGGCCAGCCCGCCGACGAGCCACAGCCGCCCCCAACTGTCGCATCGCACGCTGACGATCCCGGTCAGGATGAGGAGAGGCCCGAACAGCGCCTGACAGGTGACGAGGATGGATTGAAGACCGGTCGGCCCCCCGGGCTCCGCGAGCCCCGCTCCGTACGTGACGAACCAGAGCAGGCCGCAAGCCACCCCCGCGATGACCAGCATCAACCCGACCACTCCCAGCGCGGCCCGGGCCCCGGAGTCGAGAGGTCGGAATCCTCCCATCCTACTCGCCCCCCAGCCCCTTCGCCGCCAACCGCCGAAGCGCTTCCGGGCGCGAAGGCAGGTCCCGCTGCTCCCGCCGCCAAGCATCGATCCGCTTGAGGAGGTCCGGCTGAATACGCGTGGCAACCATCTCGCCGGTCTGAGCTGGGCGCTTTTTTCGCGCACTCACGGAATCACGAGTTGTATCGCTCACCTACTAGTGTTATCGACCGCGCGAGCCGAGAGGAAGCGGCAACTACCTCTATTCGGATCACCACCTGCTCCCGGAGTGACCATGGCCAAGCCTGGCACCACCCGCCGGCGCGTCCTCCGCGCTGCGGCGTCGATCCCATTCTTGCCCCTTGCCGCCATTCGGGCTGAGCCTGTCGAAGCCTCTGCTTTCGCTCCCGAACGCGAGTTGTGGGACCGCAACCTGGCCCGCTACCACCGCCTCGCCGCCCAAGCGAAGAAGGCCAAGGAAACCGGCTGGTTCCGAGCCGCCAACGAGCGCTTCTACCGGGAGAGCGCCAACCCCGGCGCCGACCGCAAAGCCGCCTTCGCCCGCATGACCCGAGCCGAAAACCTCTTCTGGCACCGCTGCAGCGCCCCGATGCAGGAGGCGGCCGTGGCGTTGGTCCTCACGCCGGCGCCGAACCTGGAGGCGCTGCGAGCCAAGCTCACCGTGATCCACACCCACCAGCTCTACGAGCCACGCAGTATGGAGCGAGACTGCTTGGAGGTACTGAAGCGGGATGTGGGACGCCTCATATCGCTAAGCGCCTCATGATCTTCGATGCAAGGCACGTGCCTGGCACCTGGCCGTGTTGATTTAGGAGAGGGCGTAGCGCCGATGGGGTGAGGCTGTGAGCCCCTGCGACGGCTAGGCAGGACTACAGCGCATCATTCCGATAAACGAAGTTCGCTGCGTAACGTCCTTATCGCTTCCTGAAAGGCGTTATGGGTAGCTTTTCGAGCATCGCGCCGAGCGTGCACTAAGGCTAAACGTTCTGTCGGCGAACCTTCGAAGGCAGCCAAGT
>DASVUW010000242.1:0-4691 GCA_036386845.1 Allosphingosinicella sp.
ATCATCCTGCCGCCCCGCGCCTGAGCTCTCGCGGCGCGCTTGCGCTGCCCTCGCAACGCATGTTAGTCGCCGCCGCCTTCCACCGGTGGCTTGCGTCGGCGCCGGTCCCTCACCAGGTATAGCCTCATGTTCTCATCGCCCGCTTATGCCCAGTCCGGCGCCGCAGCCTCCTCCGCAGGCGCTGCCGGCATCTTCGTGCAGTTCGCGCCGCTGCTGCTCATCTTCATCATCTTCTACTTCCTCCTGATCCGGCCGCAGAGCCGGCGGATGAAGGAGCATCGCGACATGATCGGCGCGGTGAAGCGCAACGACATCGCCGTCACCACCGGCGGGCTCATCGGGAAGGTGACCAAGGTCGAGGAAGCCGAGATCGAGCTCGAGATCGCGGCGGGGACCCGAGTTCGGGTCGTCAAAGCCATGTTGAGCGAAGTGCGCCCGCACGGCGCCAAGCCGGCGAACGACTGACTGCCATGCTGGACTTTCCCCGCTGGAAGATGTGGGCCGTCAGCCTGCTCTGCCTGTTTGGCATAGCGCTCGCCATCCCCAGCTTCGTTCCCGAAGCCCAGGTCGCGAAATGGCCGTCCTTCCTGCCGAGCTCCCAGATCAACCTCGGTCTAGACCTTGCCGGGGGAAGCCATCTGCTTCTCGAAGGGGATACGAGCGACGTCGCCAAGCAGCGGCTCGACCAGATGGAAGACATAATGCGCAGCGAGCTGCGCCGGGCCAAGATCGAGGTGGGCGACATGTCGACCGCCGGCGGCCGGCTCTCCTTCCTGGTCCGCGACCCGTCCAAGGTCGATGCCGTTCGCGAGATCGCCAACAACCAGACTCAGCCGGTCGCGATGACCGGGCAGCGGACGTTCAACGTCTCGGTCGTCGATGGGACGAGGATGGTGCTCACGCCCACCCAGTCCGGGATCGCCGAGGCGCTCGACAATGCGATGAAGACCGCCCGCGAGGTGGTCTACAACCGGGTCGACCCCGAGGGCACGAAGGAAGTAACGGTCATACGCCAGGGCAAGGACCGGATCCTTGTCCAGGTGCCGGGCCTCCAGGATCCGGAGGGGCTGAAGGCGCTGCTCGGCAAGACCGCCCGGCTCGAATTCAAGATGGTCGCGCCCGACCAGGCGGGCGTCGAAAGCGGCCGTGCGGCGGTAGGCACCCAGATTCTTCCGATGGCCGGCGGCGGCCGGATCGCGGTCCTTCGCCGGGCAATGGTGAACGGCGACCAGCTCGTCGATGCCCAGCAGACCTTCAACGAGAACAACCTGCCCGTCGTGAGCATTCGTTTCGACGGTCGCGGCTCCAAGGCGTTCGCAAGGGTCACCCAGCAGAACGTCAACAAGCCCTTCGCCATCGTCCTCGACGACGTCGTCCTGTCCGCTCCGAACATCCAGGAGCCGATCCTTGGCGGCCAGGCCAACATTTCGGGGAATTTCACGGTCGAGACCGCCACCGATCTCGCCATCCAGCTCCGATCCGGCAAGCTGCCGGTCGAACTGAAGGTGATCGAGGAGCGGACGGTGGGGCCGGACCTCGGCAAGGATTCGATCCGCAAGGCCGTCATCGCCGGAATCGTCGGAACGGTCGGCATCCTGCTTTTCATGTTCCTGACCTACGGTCGCTTCGGGCTCTACGCCAACATCGCCCTCGTCCTGAACGTCGTCGTCATCCTCGGGATCATGGCGCCGTTCGCGACTCTTACGCTGCCGGGCATCGCGGGCTTCGTGCTCACGGTCGGCGCCGCCGTCGACGCCAACGTCATCATCAACGAGCGCATCCGCGAGGAACACAGGCGCGGACGCCGGGTCATGGAAGCGGTCGAACATGGCTATAACGAGGCGCGCACGGCGATCTTCGACGCGAACATCACCAACGTCATCGCGGGCCTGCTGCTCTATTATTTCGGCTCGGGCCCGGTGAAGGGCTTTGCGGTGGTCATGATGATCGGAATCGCGACCTCGGTCTTCACGGCCGTCACCGTGACCCGCATGTTCGTGTCGATCTGGCTGCGCAAGCGACCCACAGAGCTCAGGATTTGAGGACGCGATGCGACTGCTGAAACTCATCCCGGACAACACCAACCTGGATTTCCTGCGCTGGCGCAACGTCGCGATCGTAATCTCGGGATTATTGATGGCTGCCTCGATCGCGCTGCTCGCGGTGAAGGGCCTCAATTTCGGAGTGGATTTCGCCGGCGGTCAGGTCGTTCGGACGACCTTCGCCCAACCGCCCCAGCTGGATAAGCTGCGCGAGGAGGTCACCGCCCTCGGCCTCGGCGACCCAAGCGTCTCGGAGTTCGGCAGCCCCCGCGAAATCTCGATCCGCCTGCCTTTGCCGGAAGGCGGGGAGGAGGCCGCGAACGCCGCCGCCTCCAAGGTCCGGCAGGCGCTTCAGCAAAGATATCCGGGAGTCCGGATCGACGCGGTGGACACGGTCTCGGGGAAGGTCTCGGAGGAGCTGATCTGGGACGGGGCGCTGGCGCTCCTGCTCTCCGCGATCGGGATCGTGATCTACATCTGGATCAGATTCGAATGGCAATTCGGCGTCGGAGCTTTGTTCTCGCTGATCCACGACGTGACCCTCACGCTGGGCTTCTTCGCGCTGACGCAGATGGAGTTCGACCTCAACGTCGTCGCGGCACTGCTCACCCTGATCGGCTATTCGCTCAACGACACCATCGTCATCTACGACCGGGTGCGGGAGAATTTGCGCAAATATCGCAAGATGGACATCGTTTCGCTTCTCAACCTCTCGATGAATGAGACACTGTCGCGGACCGTGGCCACCAATTTCGCCATGCTCCTCGCTCTCGGCTCTCTGATGATCCTCGGGCCGGCCGTCATTCAGAGCTTCACGACCGCGCTTCTGATCAGTGTCATCGTCGGGACTTACTCCACCGTCTACATCGCCGCGCCCTGGCTGGTCTGGCTGAAGGTCGATTCGGACAGCTTCCTGCCCAAGACCAGCACCACGACGTCCGGCGGCGAGCGGGTGACGAGCCGCAACGAAAGCATGTGATGGCCCGCTTCGAGCGCGATGCGTCCGCCGAGGGCCCCGTCGTCACGGGCTTTTCGGGGAGCGGTTTCGTGGTCGACGAGGGCGTCTACCGCGCCTTGCTCCTGACCCCGCTTAGAGCCGACGAATGGGCGGCGCCCTCCGCTCTGTCCGATCTGGCCCTGAGCGACCTCGAGCCGCTGCTAGCGCTCGGCCCCGCACCCGAATTTCTGATCCTCGGCACCGGGCCGCGCCTCACCCATCCGCCCCGGGCGCTGCGCGAGGCGTTGGAATCGCGCGGCATCGGCCTCGAAGTGATGGACAGCCGGGCCGCAGCCCGCACCTGGGGCCTGCTGCGCGGCGAGGAACGCTGGATCGCCGCGGCCCTGATGCCGCTTTAGCTCTGCTCCCCGGGGAGCAATCCCGCCAGATGCTCGTGCAATTCCGCCCCGTTGCGCTCCCAGCTGAACCGCTCGGCCGATCGCCGCACTGCGGCCCGGTCCGGCGGAGACGCCAGCATCTCCCGGGCCGAGGCCGCGATCGCTCCGGGCTCGCGCGCGACGAGCCGCCCAGCTTCGGGGCGGTCCAGCACCTCCCTTGCGCCACCCACGTCGGAGATCAGGAGCTGAGTGCCGCAGGCGAGCGATTCGATCCAGACATTGGCCAGACCCTCGCGTTCAGAGGGCAGAAGCATCAGGTCGGCTGCGCCGAGCAGCCCCGGCATGGCTTCGGGCGGGACGCTCCCGAGCAGCCGGGCGCGAGGCGCGAGCCCGCGGTCGGCGATCAGGGCCTCCAGCGCGGTCCGCTCCGGTCCTTCGCCCGCGATCAGCAGGCTCGCCTCCGGAAGCTCGGCCAGCGCCTCGATCGCGAGCCTGTGGCCCTTGAGCGGCACGAGATTGCCCGGAACGACGATCAGCGGACCGTCGACGCCGAGCTTGCGCCTCGCGGATTCGCGGTCCCCCGGCCGGAACCGCTCCAGGTCGAGGCCGGTATAATGGACCCGGATCTTCTCCTCGGGAATCCCCATCGCCGCCATGTCGGCCTTGAGCGCCAGGCTGACTGCGAGCAGCCCCGCCGCTTTGCGGCCGGCTTCCACGATCTGCGCCGCGACGTCCGGACGGCGGCCCCAGAAATGAATGTCGCTGCCGCGGGCCTTGATCGAGAAAGGCACGCCCAGCGCCTCGGCCAGGTGCATCGCCGCCACTCCGTCGGGCCAGAAGAATTCGGCGTCGATCACATCGATTCGCAAGACCCTGGCGAGCGGAAGCACCGCCGCCGCCAGCGCCCGCGCGGCGCCGGCCCCGCCGAAGCCGGGCCATATCCGGAACCGCGGGCGGTGGACGGCAAGGCCCTGCCGCCGCTCCTTCGCCGGAAGCTGCGCCTTCGCGCGGTAATGCGGATGGCGGGTCAGCGGCCAAAGCGGGAGGCCGACCGCGGCGACCACCTCCACCTCCACGCCTTCCCGCGCCGCCAGCGCCAGGGTCTGGCGCTCGACGAATATGCCGAAGGACGGGCGCCCGGGGTCCGGGTAGAGGGTTGAAAGCGTCAGGACGCGCAGCATGGCCGTTTCCTTACAGCCGACACATTAAACCGCCGTTCATCCCGGAAAGTCACTATCCGTGCCTAAGCATCTTCGTCCCTAGTCCGAGCTTGGCCTCGTCCCAACCCTCCGCTAAGAAGCCCTCCATGCTGCG
>DASVUW010000243.1:0-3471 GCA_036386845.1 Allosphingosinicella sp.
CATGACGGACTGCCCCCGGCAGTCCGATGACTGGTGACCCCTACGGGACTCGAACCCGTGTTTTCGCCGTGAGAGGGCGACGTCCTGGACCGCTAGACGAAGGGGCCGTCGCGCGTGAAGCCGCGCATATCGGGGGAGCGGCTCCCCCTGTCAAGCTGGCGAAACGGCGCCTCCGAGCCTAGAGGCGGCGCCATGTGCAACCTCTACAGCAACAAGGTGGGTCCGGACGCGATCGCGAGGACCTTCGAGCAACTCGGCATGGCCCTGAGCTTCCCCGGTGGGCCGCCCAATCTGCAGCCGCGAGAGGAGATCAAGATCACCGATCAGGCGCCGATCCTGCGCTGGAAGGCCGGGCAGGGCGCTTCCGAGCTCGTCCAGCTTCGGTGGAGCTGGCCCGGGCCGGGCGGCAAGCCGGTCTACAATTTCCGCTCCGACGGCCGCGAGTTCGGCAATTCGGAGCGCGGGGGCCGCTGCCTGATCGTCACCGACGGCTTCTACGAATTCACGACGCCCCGGGCTCCGCGGGCCGACAAGCGCAAGGACCGATGGCTGTTCACCATGCCCTGCCGCGACTGGTTCTGTATCGCGGGGCTGTGGCGGACCACCGATGTCGGCGAGGCCTTCACCATGCTGACCACCGAGCCCGGACCCGACGTGGCTCCCTATCACCACCGGCAGGTGGCAGTGATCGCTCATGAAAGCTGGAGCGCCTGGCTCGACGGCAGCGGTTCGGCGCTCGACCTGCTCGGACCCTGCCCGGGGGGCATGCTGGAGGTGAAGAAGGCCGGCTAGCTATCGTCATCCCGGCGAAAGCCGGGACCTCGTGACCAGAAGTCTCAGCGGGTCTCCCCGAGGTCCCGGCTTTCGCCGGGATGACGTCAAGTTCACGCCGCCTGCGCGCCGCGCTCCGCCGCGAGTTCGGCTGCGACCAGCTCCGCCACCTCCATCGCCTGGGCCCGGTTGAGGCGCGGGTCGCAATGGGTCTGGTAGCGGGCGGCGAGATCCCGCTCGGTCACGGGGTCGGCGCCGCCGGTGCATTCGGTGACGTCCCGGCCGGTCATCTCGATATGGATCCCGCCGCCCCGCACGCCCTCGGCCCGGGCGGCGGCGAAGAAGGCCCGAAGCTCGCCGACTATTCGGCCGAGCGGACGGGTCTTGTAGCCGCTCGCCGTCCGCTCCGTATTGCCATGCATCGGATCGCACGCCCACAATACCCGGTGGCCCTCGGCGGCCACGGACCGAAGCAGAGGCGGCAGCGCCGTCTCCACCTCGTCCATCCCCATCCTGCTTATGAGGGTGATCCGGCCGGGCTCGCGCGCCGGGTTGAGGATGTCCAGCAGCTCCAGCAAGGCGTCGGCGCCCAGGGTGGGCCCGCATTTGATTCCGATCGGGTTGGTGAGGCCGCGCAGATATTCGACATGGGCGGAACCCGGAAATCGGGTTCGGTCGCCGACCCACAGGAAATGGGCCGAGCTGCCGTACCAGCCCGCCCCGTCGCGGCGGGTCAGCGCCTGCTCGTAGGGAAGAAGCAGGGCCTCGTGGCTGGTATAGAGAGGCTCCGCTCCCGCCATCGCCCGCAAGTGGCTCAAGGTCGCCGCGGACTGGCTGTAGGCCCGGAACATCCTCTCGGGGTCGGGCCGGCGGGCGCTTTCGTCGAACGCGAGCCCGTTGACGATGTCGCCCCGGTACATGGGCAGGGCGCGGCCGTCCCTTTGCTCGAGCTCGCGCGATCGCGGCTTGGCGAACTGGCCGGCGATCCGCCCGATCCGGACGATTCTAAGCCCGCTCGCGGCCTCGAGGCGGCGCGCCATCGCTTCGATCAGAAGGGCGGTGCCGCGGATCGTCTCGGGGGAGAATTCGGCGAAGCTTTCCGCACAGTCCCCGCCCTGGAGCAAAAAGGCCCGGCCCGACTGAGCCTCGGCCAGCTGGTCCTTGAGGGCATGCGCCTCCCCGGGGCGGACGAGCGGGGGGTAGGCGGCAAGCTCTCGAAGGGTTGAATCGAGGGCCGCGGCATCGGCATAGGCCGGCTGGTGCCGCGCCTCCAGTGCCCGCCAGCTCGCCGGGGTCCAATCCTGCACCATCCCGGCTCCTTCGCGGATCGCGGGGAGCCGCGCAAGCAATTGACGCGTGCGGCCGATAAGTAGAGGGAAGCCCTCGTGAAAAGCCTCTTTCCCCATAGCGCCACGACCGACGACATCACCGTCCGGGTGTCGGTGAGCTTCCTGCCCGAACAGTCCGAGCCCGGCCGCGGACGCTGGTTCTGGGCCTATCACGTGCGCATCGAAAACGGATCGGACGGGGCCGTCCAGCTGATCAGCCGCGAATGGACGATCGCCGACAGCCGCGGCGGCCGTCATCAGGTTCAGGGCGAAGGCGTGGTGGGCGAGCAGCCCGTGATCGAGCCCGGAGGCTCCTTCGACTATGTCTCCGGGTGCCCGCTTCCCACTCCGACCGGCTGGATGGAGGGGCATTATCGGATGGTCGCCGCGGATGGGCGGGCGTTCGACGCGGCCATTCCGCGCTTCCCCCTCGTCGCGCCCACCGTCACGAGCTAAAGGGGATTCGCGTCCCAGGAGTATTTGCGATGCGTAGCCTTATCGTTCCAGCGGCCCTTGCCGCTCTAGCCTCTCCCGTCGCCGCCGCCCCCGCGGCGCCCGTCGCCGCAAGGGCGATGACCTGCCCGATCGGCGGCGGCAGCTTCCAGTTCCTGCCCGTGGCGCCGCCGGTGGTGGCCGGCGAGCGGCCCGACGGTCGGCCGGTCGGCGGAATCAAGTTCCCGCTGGCCCTCCCGGAATGCCCCGAGAACGGGCTCGTCCTCTACAAGGAATATGATCCGGCGGAGGTCGCGAAGCTCGAGCCGCTCGTGACCTCGGAGACCTATCGGGCGATGATCAAGGACGGGACCCAATATTACCGCGCCTACTGGCTGATGCGCGAGATGGGCCTGCCGCCGGAGCGCTATCTATGGGCCCTGCTCCAGGCAAGCTGGGAGGCCGAGGGCCGGCCCGAGCTGAGGAAGCGCTATCTGGAGGAGCTGGTCGAAGCTTCCGCGAAGGTGCCGGCCCGTCCCGGCGATCTCGGCTGGATCGGCATGGAAGGCCGGGCGATCAACGCGCTTCGCGAGCTGGGCCGCTTCGACGAGGCTCTGGCCCGGCTCGACAAGGTCCCGCTTGCGGGGCTCGACGCTCCGGCGCCGAGCGGCGCCGCCGCCACTCCCCAGGCGCTGGCCCAGGCCCGCAGCCGCCGCGGCTGGCGCACCTTCTTCACCGCGATCAGGCCCGTGATCGAGCGCCGCGATTCGTCGATCGAGCCGCTCGACCTGCTGCCGCGAAGCTTCGCCGCCGGCCGCTGCCTCGATCAGGCCGGCAAGCTCGACCAGGCCGGCCGCGCCTTTTGCGAGAAGGAAGCCTCGACCGTGGCCGCGGTTCGGGCGGCGCGCGAGAAGCAGGCGAAGGAGCTGGAGGCGTTGCG
>DASVUW010000244.1:0-7630 GCA_036386845.1 Allosphingosinicella sp.
GACTCGAAGCCCTTTCCCGAAGCCAGCGTCTCAGCCGCTCAGGCTCTGGGCAGCTTTGCGTTCGAGGCGGCCCGAAAACTCGTCAAGCAGCGTCCCGGGGAAATCTATCTGCAGCCGGCGCCGCTCTCCGATCGCCAGCGCGAATGCCTTTTGTTCGTGGCGCGGGGAAAGAGCGATTCCGTGATCGCCGACCTGCTCGCGATCCGCCCGAAGACAGTCAACGAGCATATCGAGGCCGCCAAGCGCCGCTACTCGGTCGCGACCCGCTCGCAGCTGCTGGTGCGGGCCCTGTTCCGGAGCGAGATCTGCTTCTCCGAGGTGATCGACTGACCGCCTGTCCTCCCTGTCGCCGGAGGCGATGGGGAGGGGGACCATGCGAAGCATGGTGGAGGGGTAATTGGCGCAGGACCAAGAGGTCCACTCGCGAACCCTCAGCCGATCCCGCCTCCTACCCCTGCACCACCCTTCGGGTGGTCCCCCTCCCCCTCTTTGATGGGGAGGACCATCACCGCCGCCGAAGCCCGATCCGCAAGGTCCGGCGCGGCCGGCAGTTGGGCCAATGGTACCAGCGCGGCGGCGCTCCGGTGGGGACGAGCTCGTGGCCTTCGAGCAAGCAGCGAAGCAGAGCCCGTATCTGCAGATAGGCGAAATTGGCTCCCAGGCAGCCATGGGCGCCGCCGCCGAAAGGAAGGAAAGCGAAGCGGTGGCGGCCCAGGGACCGCTCGGGCGAGAAGCGCTCCGGGTCGAATTTGGCCGGCTCGTCCCAGATTTCCGGAAGCAGGTGGGTCAGCATCGGGTTGACGCCGGTGATCGTGCCTTCGGGAAAGGCATGACCGCCGAACTCGAACGGCCGGACCGCGCGCCGCCAGAGGACGGGCGCTCCCGAATTGAGCCGAAGCGACTCCTTGATCGCCCAGGTCGAGCGGTCGCACCGGTTGAGATCCGCCAGATCGATCGACCGGCGGTCGGGAACCATATCGCACAGCTCCTCGCGCACCCGGTCCTGCCAATCCGGGTTGGCGGCGAGATAATGGAGCGTCGAAAGGGTGCCCGACGAGAGGGTGTCGAACGAGGCGGCAATCACGAACACCAGATGAGCCATGACTTCGTCGTCGTCGAGCAACCCGGCATCGCGCATCCGGGTGAGGTTGGCGAGCAGGTCGGTGCGGTCCCGGGCGACGGGCTCCGACAGCATGGGCCGGATCAGGCTTTCGACATGCTTCTTGGCCCAGACGGCGCGCGCTTCTGCGGTCCCGGGAAGAGGCAGGGTCACGACTGCCACCGCAGCCCTCATCAAATAGCGGAAGGCTAGCATGTCGGTGCGAGTCGCGAGCGCGGGATCGCGTCCGAGGAAGGCGGCGTAGCCGTTTGCGAAGCTGAGCTGCTGGGCGATCTCGTAGACGTCGAGCGACCGCCCCGACCAGGCCGTCAGCACGGCTTCATTGTTTTGGGCGAAAATGCCGAGATAGGATTGCAGCTGCTCCTGCTTGAACGCGGTTGCGACCAGCTTTCGGTGCCATTGGTGGTTGTCGCCGTCGCGCAGAAGCAGTCCGCCGTCGAAATGGCGGCCGAAGACGGGCTTCCATCCTCCTTCGGCCGAGAAGTTGCGGGCCTCGTCGAACAGCACGAACTCGTTCGCCTCGGGTCCGACGAGCTGGACGTTCCAGCTGCCGCAGGCGCGGAAGCGGTGAACCGGCCCGTAGGTCCGGTGCATCCGCCGGGCGAAGGCGAGCGGATCGAGCACCGCTTCGGGCAGGATCCCGAGCAAGGGCAGTCCGCGCTTGCCGGGAACGGATCGAAGCTCCCGGCCGCGTGCGCGCGGGAAGTCGCGGCGCACCACGGGCGGCGTCTCGCGATGGGCGACGGGGGGCAGGAAGGGCGCGGTCACCAGGACTCCTATGGCGGGAAACCCTACACGCGCGCGGGCCCGCGCCCCCACCCGGTAACTACCGGGGTGTGATTCGAGGCGCCGATGGCCGACCCAGGACCGGTCGGAGGCTGAAGCATGATTGATTTGGTTCTTCCGGAAGGTCGTCTCGGCTTCGCCGCGGCGCTCATGGAAATGCACCATGACCGGAAGCAGGTATTCGTAGATCGGTTCGGATGGCGTCTGCCGGCAAAGGGTAGCTGGCTGGAGGTCGATCAATTCGACGACGATTATGCGATCTACCTGCTCGCCAGATCACCGGAAGGCCACCACCAGGGGTCCGTGAGGCTTCTCCCGTCCTCACGGCCCCATATGCTGAGCACTCTCTTCAGTCATCTCTGCCCGGCCGGGGTTCCGAGCGGAGATGATTGTTGGGAGATATCACGTCTCGTGACCTGCCCGGCGGACGCCTCCGGCACCACCGTCCTTCGAGTCCACCGGCTGCTCGCTTTGGCCCTGGTCGAGTTCGCCGAGTCGAACGGAATCACCCGCTACTCGCTCGTCGCGGAGGCGCATCGCGTGCCGGCGCTGCTTTCGGTCGGGTGGCCGGTCACTCCGCTGGGTTTGCCGACCGGCGTTGACGGGACTCAGCTTCAGGCCTTGCAGATCGACCTGCCGCCGGGCACACTGCGCGAAATGCGCGGCCGGTTGCGAATAGGGGCGCCCGTCTTGCGTGTCGTGGAACCCCGGCGGAGAGCCGCGTAATGGTCGCACAGCCGACAGGAAGGCCTGGTCCGGAAGAGGCCAACCACCTCGCTACCGAGACCGAACGGATCATCATCGAGATCGAGTCGCGACTCCATCGGCTGATCGAGACGTCGCGCCGCGATTCGGTTCCGGGCGCGCAATCGTCGGTGCTTGCGGCTGCGGCCGAGGCCTGCGCGGCGCGCCGCAGGCTCTACGCCCTGTTCGGACGGCGCCTGTTCTGCGATCCCTCGTGGGACATCCTGCTCGAATTGTTCGTGAGCACCCTGGAGGGCCGCAAAGTCACGGTCTCCACCGCCTGCATGGCCGCCTGCGCTCCGACCACCACGGCGCTGCGCCACATCGCTTATCTCGTTCAGGAAGGGCTCGTCGTCCGTCGTCCGCATCCGGCCGACGCTCGGAGCACCTATCTCGAGCTCACCTCCCAGGCCACCACTCGACTGACGCAATATTTCAACGAGTCGAACTGAGTTCCGGAAAATCCCGCTGGATGGAGTCCAGCGCCATCGAGACGTAGGCGGCCGCGCCATGCAGTTCCGCCTTGTCGAGCGACTCGAGCAGGTCGTTAAGCTTGGCGTGCAGGCCCTCGAGCTCGTGCTGCGAGGTTCTCGCTTCCGATAGCTTCGAGTCCATCCATGGGCCTCCCCTTTCGGTGCGCAGCTCTCCCGGATCGAGTCCGGCAGCACACCCTTCGCCCGAACGCGTCCCATCACGCGCCAGGCCAGAAGCCCCTGCCGCTTCCTTTACGCTAACGTAAGCCGCGCGGGAAGGGGGGTACCCAAACTAGTCGATCCGTTTTGAACGAAATTTTCCGGATTTACGCGGATGCAGCCGACACCTCGTCCAGCTGCGCCAGCTGGGCGGGCGTCAGGCGGAGCTCCATGGCGCCGATCAGCTCCTCGAGCTGATCGAGGGTTCTGGCGCTGGCGATCGGGGCGGTGACGGCAGGCTGGGCCGCGATCCAGGCCAGGGCGATCTGTCCCTGGGTCGCCCCCGTCTCCGCCGCGATCTCGTCAAGGACCGAAAGAACGGCCGGACCGCGGCCCTCGAGATATTTCGCCATCCGGTCGCCCCGAATGCTTTTGCCATAGTCCGCCTCGCTTCGATACTTGCCGGTGAGATAGCCCGAGGCGAGGCCGTAAAAGGGAAGGACTCCGATCTCCTCGGCAAGGCAAAGGCGCTGTAGCTCGCCCTCGAGCTTGCCGCGCTCGAGCAGGTGATATTCGTTCTGGAGCACGTCGTAGCGGCTCATCCCCATCTCGTCGGCCAGCGACAGCGCCCGCCCGAGCCGCTCCGCCGTGAAATTGGAGGCGCCGAGCGCTCGAACCTTGCCCGAGCGCACCAGGCGGTCGAAAGCCGCGATCACGTCCTCCATCGGCGTGTCGGGATCGTCCTGATGGGCGTAATAGAGGTCGATCGTCTCGACCCCGAGACGCCTCAGCGACCCCTCCGCCGCCTTTTCGATTCGCCAGGGCTCGAGCCTGCCGCCGCCATGGCGGTGGAGCATCCCCACCTTGCTTGCGACGAGGACTCCCTCGCGCGATCCCCGACGGCTCAGCCATTCGCCGATCAAGGCCTCGGATTCGCCCCCCCGATGACCGGGGACCCAGGCCGAATAGACGTCGGCGGTGTCGATCATCGTTCCGCCGGCGTCGACGAAGCGATCGAGTATCCGGAACGCTTCCTCGCCGCACGCGGTCCAGCCGAAGACGTTGCCGCCCAGGACGAGGCTCGGCGTGGCGAGCCCGCTTCGACCGAGGGACCGCAGCTCGACCATCCGTTCCTCCTTCAGCTGCCGTGCCGTATAGGCGGCGCTCCGGCGTGAGGGTAGGGCCGCCGTGGGTGCGACCTCAAGTGCGGACGATCGCTTCGCCCATCTCGAGCGTCTTGCCCTTGGTGACGATGACGACGTCGCCGAGCTTCGCCGCCTCGAACAGCTTCCTCGCGAACGCCGTCGGCACCGCGACGCAGCCGTGGGTCGCGAAGCCCGGGGCGACGCTGTCGCTGCCGTGGATCGAGATCCCGTCATTGGTCATCCGCATCATGTAGGGCATCGGCGAGCCGTAAAGGTTGGAGACGTGCTTCGCCTTTTTCTGGGTGATCGGGAAGGCGCCCAGCGGAGTGGGCTTGTCGTCGCGGCCGTAGAGGATGGCCGCAGCGCCGATCTCGTAGCCGCCCCGGAAGATGGACAGGACCTGGGCCTCGAGGTCGACGGTGATGACGATTGGCCCGTCGGCGGGCGCGCCGCTCTCGTCCCAGTGATGCTCGCCCATCTTGAGCGGCCCGGGAATGTCGAGGATCCGCCGGACCGTGAAATTCGGATCGACCGCCGCCGGGGCGGGGGCGGAGGCGGAGGCGGCCGCGGCGGAAGGCGCTTCGGCGGCCGCCGGCGCCCGGGCGGGCTCGTCCGCGACCTCGAAGCCGACGACGAGCAGCGCGGCCGCGCCCAGCAATGCCTTCCCGATCCAAGCCGCCATCGTCCGTCCCGTCATCATCCTGCTCCAGCTGTTGGCGCGAGTGGAAGCGCGCCAATGCGGCAACCGATCCCGCCCCGCCACCCTGCCATCCTGCCTGTGCCGGCGCGGGACGCAGCTGCGGCGAAAGGCTAAGGGATTCAAAAGACGCCCGCCTTCCTCCACCCCGCAACCGCCCCCTCGAGGAGTCGCCGAACATTTTTCCGGGCCGCGATTAACTTACATCTATGACTAACCTCGATCAGTGTGCTAATGGACCTTACCGAGAGTTTGGAATGGCTTCCTCTCACGGCGGGGACCGGGGGGTTTCCATCAACGGGCCGCTCGGTCCCCTTATTTCCACGGCTTCGCTGCCCGGTGCGAAGCGTTCGCGGTCAGCCCCCGCTCCAGGGCGGAGGCGAGCCGAGGTCCTTCGGCTCGGGCCGGCTGATCTCCCAATTGGCTCTCCGGAAATGATCGGCGATATGATCGGCGACGGCCCCGTGGACCTCAGGCTCCCCTTCCGGGTCCTGCCGCTTCTCGAGCGCCGCGAGGTGGTACTTCTCGAGCGCCCGCCAGACATGCTTGGGCATGACCCGAAGCCAGACCCGGATCGCCCGGGCGATCTCTGCAGAAGAGACGGCGATTCGCTTGTCCATGAGAGAACAAATAGAGAACAAACTGACGTGGCTGCAACCGAATTCTGGCTTCACCCGCCGGCCATATGCGCTTTCCGGCTGCCTTATAAGGGAGGTGCCTTATAAGGCGGTGGAGACGGCCTGCCGGGATAAGGCGGCGAATCGCGTCGCTACTCCAGCTTCCCCTCGGATGCGGTGCGACGTAATGCCTTCCGATGTGCAATCTCTTCCGCCTCCGGAGCACCGAGGATCTGGGCCGGCTGTTCGACGCCCGGCCGCTCGAGCTTCCGTTCGAGGGCAAGCCCGACATCTACCCAAAATATGAGGCCCTGGTGGTGCGGAAGGAAGGCGGCGAGCGCCGGCTCGACTGCATGGCTTGGGGCATAATCCGGACCATGCCGGGCAAGAGCGGCAAGCCGGTGAAGAAGGCGATCACCAACGTCCGCAACCTCGCCAGCCCCTTCTGGCGATCGACCATCGCCGACCCCGCCCAGCGCTGCCTCGTCCCCTTCACGAGCTTCGCCGAGCCGCGCCCCGGCAAGGACCCCGGGACCGGCCGTCCCGCCAATTGGTGGTTCACGGTCGAAGGGGAGGAATGCTGCGCCTTTGCCGGAATCTGGCGCATGAGCGAGGGCCGCGCCCGATTCGCCTTCCTCACCTGCGACCCCAACCCTCTCGTCGCCCCGCTCCACCCCAAGGCGATGCCCGTCATCCTCCAGCGCGAGGATTACGATGCCTGGCTCGACGGCGAGGCCGCCGACGCCTGCTCGCTCGCACAGCCCTTCCCAAGCCAGCTGATGCGGGTGGCCTGAGATTGGCGCTCACTCGGCCGTTCGGCTCCGCGCAGACGCCGACTTGACGTTCCCCTCTTCCCGAAAAGTGACAGTCACAGTGACTGTCACTAATTTCACCCAAAGCACCAAAGCAGCAAAGGCGCCCGAGCGGTGCCGTCGCCGGAACCAGCCTATCGGCGCCGAGCGAATGAGAGACTGCGTCGCTCGACCTACTATCGAGACCTGCCCGCCCGCCTGCGCGCTGCTGGAGGCTCTTTGGTCCTTTGGTGCTTTGGGTGAAACAGCGGCGCCGCGAAGCTCAATAAGCGCTCGCCTCGAACGTCTCGGCCTTCGGGCCGCAGGCCTTGACGTGGCGCTCGCACGAATAGTGGCCCTTCGCCATCTCGCATTCGATGCTGACCGTGCCGCTGACCTCCCCAACCGGCCCGTCGCCCGCCTCATGATAGAGGGCACCGTCGTCCGGAAAGCGGAAAGCCCACCAGACCCGCCGGACGATGAAATCCTCCGTCCCGATATCCACCCCTTCCACGGCTCCCTCCCGGTCCCGGATGACGGTGACATAGTCGCCTTCGCGCGGAAGCGCCGGGACCCGCATCTGAAGGCTGTATTCCGCCTCGCCTCCGCCCGGCGGAACGACGACCAGGGTCACTTCGAACACGTCCACCTCCACAATTGGTACCGCGACCCTCGGATCGCGGTCTCCGCGCACATATATTCCCGTTTTGTTCTTAATGCAATCCGTCGGATATTGCGAGTGCGCCGGCCGCCGCCGGGCGCAGCGCGGCGACCTCGACGGTGTCGCCGTGATCGGCCAGCCGCCCTTATTTGGCGGGTTTTAACGGGTCGCCGATATGACGAGCAATGCGCTTGGATGTCCCTGAATGTCCCCGGATGCCCCTGACTTCCTATTCGTGCACAGGCCGGCGCCTATGCGTTCACGGCGAAAATCGACGCTTTTCACGCTTTCTTTGTCAATTTGAGCGACACTAAGGGCCTGTCGGTAGAACTTACAGTCCGCGAGGCGTCCGCCCCTTGATCCGTTTGTTCAAGCATTACGTTCCCCACAGCGTCCTGTTGCTGGGCGTGATCGACTTCCTGCTGCTCTTCGCGGCC
>DASVUW010000245.1:0-5258 GCA_036386845.1 Allosphingosinicella sp.
ACGGCGGCTATGTGCTGCTCGGGCTGAGGCGCTTCGATGGGTCGATTTTCGAAGGGATCGGCTGGAGCACCGCCGCCGTTGCCGGCGAGACGATCTTCCGCATTCGAGCCCTGGACTGGTCGCTGCACATCGGAGAGGCGCTGCGCGACGTCGACGAGCCGGAGGACCTCCTCCCTCTCCCCCATGGGAGAGGGAATGTTGCGGCCGTCCCCTCCCGTAGGTAACGCCCTCCCATGCACCCCCTTCCCCCTTATGCCGAGCTCCTCGGCCTGCGGACCGAGCGAACCGACGACGGCGCCCTCCTCTGGATAATGCCGTTCCGTGAGGAAGTGGTCGGGCGCCCCGGCTTCCTCCACGGGGGTGCCATCGCCGGCCTGCTCGAATTCGCCGCCCTCGGGACGCTCTACGACTCGCTGGGCGAGGGCGCGACCGCCAGGCCGATCAACGTCAGCGTCGACTTCATGCGCGGCGGGACGGACCACGATACCTTCGCGTCGGCGGTGGTGACCCGGCTCGGAAGCCGGGTGGCGAACGTGGAAGCGCACGCCTGGCAGCAGGACCGGGACAAGCCGATCGCGGCGGCCCGGATGAATTTGATGGCTCGGCGGAGTGCCTCCCCTCCCTGAAAGGGAGGGGCTGGGGGTGGGTAGGCGAGCAAAGCGAGACTTGACTGCCTAAGAGTTTCAGCCGCCTTCGGCGGACCCACCCCCGGCCCCTCCCTTCCAGGGAGGGGAGGTCAGCCGCCCCTTTTCATCACCTCCCGGGCGATGACCAGCTGCTGGACCTGGCTCGTCCCCTCGTAGATCCTGAACAGCCTCACGTCCCGGTACAGCCGCTCGATTCCGTAATCCGCGATATAGCCGGCCCCGCCGAATATCTGCACCGCCCGGTCGGCCACCCGCCCCACCGTCTCGCTCGCGAAATACTTCGCCGCCGCCGCTTCGAGCGTGATCGGCTCGCCCTTATCCTTCAAAGCCGCGGCTTCCAGAACCAGCGCCTTCGCCGCCATCGTCTCGGTCTTGGAATCGGCGATCATCGCCTGGATGAGCTGGAACTCGGCGATCGGCTTGCCGAACTGCCTGCGCTCCGCCGCATAGCCGACCGCGTCGGCGATCAGCCGCTCGGCGATCCCGACGCAGACCGCGGCGATGTGGAGCCGCCCGCGGTCGAGGACCCGCATCGCGATCCGGAAGCCCTCCCCTTCCTCGCCGAGCCGGTTCGCCGCCGGCACCGGCGCGCCGTCGAAATTGACGTCGCAGACATGGGCGCCCTGCTGGCCCATCTTCTTCTCGGGCTTGCCGACGCTCACGCCCGGCAGGTCGGCCGGAACGAGGAACGCGGACACGCCTTTCGCGCCCGGCTCCCCGGTCCGGGCCATGACGGTGAACAGCGACGCCTTGTCGGCATTGGTGATGTAGCGCTTGGTGCCGGTGAGCCGGTAGACGTCGCCCTCGCGCACCGCCTTCGTCTGGACCGAGGCGCTGTCCGACCCGGCGCCCGGCTCGGTGAGGGCGAAGCTGGTGATTATCTCGCCCGAGGCGATCCGCGGAAGCCACTGCGCCTTCTGGGCCTCGCTGCCGGCCATCACCAGGCCCTGGCTCCCGATCCCGACATTGGTCCCGAAGACGGAACGGAAGGCCGGAGTCGTCCGCCCGAGCTCCAGCGCGACCCGAACCTCCTCGCCCATGGTCAGGCCGAGGCCGCCATGCTCCTCGGGGATGGAGAGCCCGAACAGCCCCAACTCCCGCATCTCGGCGACGATCTCGGCCGGGACCTCGTCCTCGCGGTCGACCCGCTCCTCGAGCGGGCGAAGCCGCTCGGCGACGAAGCGGCGGACGGTGTCGAGGAGCAGGTCGAAGGATTCGGGATCGAGGGGCATTCCTGAACTCCTAAATCCTCCCCGGCATTTGCCGGGGAGGGGGACCAGGCGAACCCTGGTGGAGGGGTACTTCCGCCGCCGTAGACCCCTCCACCGCGCTTCGCGCGGTCCCCCTCCCCCGCAAATACGGGGGAGGAACTCTAATAACCCTTCATCCGGGCCAGCTTGTCGGCGTGGTAGTTCGCGTCCCCGAACAGCTCGTTCAGCGCCCGGTCCCGCTTCATGTAGAGGCCGATATCATATTCGTCGGTCATCCCGATCCCGCCGTGCATCTGGACCCCCTCCTGGACCGCGAGGGTGGAAGCTCGGCCGGCCTTGGCCTTGGCAACGCAGACCATCGCCTCAGCCTCGGGGCTGCCCTCGTCCAGCAATTGCTGGGCCTTGAGCGCGGCCGATCGGGCGATCTCGAGCTCCGAATAGAGGTGGGCGGCGCGGTGCTGGAGGACCTGGAACTCCCCGATGAGCCGGCCGAACTGCTTCCTCTGCTTGAGATAATCGACCGTCATCCCCATCGCCGCCGAGCCCAGGCCGACCATTTCCGAGGCGGCTCCGGCGCGGGCCGCATCGAGCACCCGGCGGAGCACCGGCTCGCCGCCCCCGACCTCGCCGACGACGGCGTCGGCATTCACTTCGACGTCCCGGAAGTCCAGCCGGGCGCCAATGCTGGAATCGGCGAGCCGGACTCCTTCCACTTCGAGCCCCTTCGCCTCCTTCTCCACCGCGAACAGAGTCACGCCTTCATCGGTACACGCCGCAACGACGATCACGTCCGCCGAAGCGCCCTGGACGACGAACTGCTTGCGCCCGGAAAGCCGGAAGCCGTTGCCCGCCCGCTCGGCCCGCATCGCGATCGCCTCCGGCCTGTGCTTCGGCCCCTCATCCACGGCGAGCGCGGCGACCGTGTCGCCGGACAGGATGCCCGGAAACCACCGCTGAGCGTGCGGAGTCCCCTTCAGAGCCTCGACCACCGCGACCGCGCTGATCAGGAAGGGCGACGGGGTGAGGTTGCGGCCGATCTCCTCGAGAACGATCCCCGCCTCGACATGGCCGAGCCCGAGCCCGCCGTCGGACTCGCCGATCAGGATCCCGGTGAAGCCGAGCTCCGCCATCTGCTTCCACAGTGCATGGCCGAAGCCGTCCTTGCAGCCCATGTCGCGATATTTGCGAAGCTGGTTGGCGATTGCGCCCTCGTCGGCCATCAGCTCCCGCGCCGTGTCGCGGAGCATGACCTGGTCTTCGGTGAGGTAGAGCGGCATTTTTTCTCCTCGGAAGGGGCGTAAAGCGCGTCGCCCCAGCGAAGGCTGGGGCCCCGGCGGGTGAAAGGCAAGACGCTCTTCACCCCCTGGGGTCCCAGCCTTCGCTGGGACGACGATCGCTAAGCCCCAGGCAAATCCAAAATCCGTTTCGCGATGATCCCGAGCTGGACCTCACTGGTCCCGCCCTCGATCGAGTTCGCCTTGGTCCTCAGCCACTCGCGCGCCGACTTGCCCTTCTTCGAACGGTCGCTCTCCCATTCGAGCGCGTTCGAGCCGCCCGCGGCCATGACCAGCTCGTGCCTCGCCTTGTTGAGCTCGGTGCCCGCATATTTCATCATCGAGGGCTGGGCGGGGTGGGCCATTCCGACCTTCAGCTCGTCGATGAACCGCTCCGACATCGCCCGGAAGGCCATGGCGTCGACGTCGAACCGGGCGAGATCGGCCCGAAGCACCGGATCGGCGAGCCGCCCGCTTTCGTCCCGGCCGATTCCTTCGACCAGAGCCTCGCCGAGGCTTCCGGTCTGGCCGCCCAGGCCCATCCCGCTGATCATCTCGCGCTCGTGGCCGAGCAGGTACTTGGCGACGTCCCAGCCCTTGCCCACCTCGCCGACCACCTGGTCCTTGGGCACCTTCACGTCGTCGAAGAAGGTCTCGCAGAAGGGCGAGTTGCCGGAGATGAGGAGGATCGGCCGGGTCGACACTCCGGGGCTCGCCATGTCGAACAGGATGAAGCTGATCCCCTTATGCTTGGGCGCCTGGAAGTCGGTTCGAACCAGGCAGAAGATCCAGTCCGCCTTGTCGGCATAGGAGGTCCAGACCTTCTGGCCGTTGACCAGCCAATGGTCGCCTTTGTCCTCGCACTTCGTCTGGAGGGAAGCGAGGTCGGACCCGGCGTTCGGCTCCGAATAGCCCTGGCACCAGCGGATCTCGCCGCGGGCGATCTCGGTCAGGAAGCGCTTCTTCTGCGCCTCGGTGCCGTATTTGAGCAAGGCCGGCCCGAGCATCGAGATTCCGAAGCTCATCAGCGGATTGCGGGCGCCGATCCGGGCCATCTCCTGCCTCAGGATCTTGGTCTCGGCCGGCGAAAGCCCCCCTCCCCCATATTCCTTCGGCCAGTCGGGCACGGTCCAGCCGCGCTCCGCCATCGTCTCCATCCAGCGCTTCTGGGCCTCGTTCTTGAAGTGGAAGTTGCGCCCGCCCCAGCAGGCGTCGCTCTCGTCCCGCATCGGCTCGCGCATCTCGGCGGGGCAATTCGCCTCCAGCCAGGCGCGGGTCTCGGCGCGGAAGGTCTCAAGATCGCTCACATGGCCTCCTCAGCTTTACGTTAACGTCAATGGCGCGGGGAAGCGAAGCCGTCAACGGGACAAGACCGTCATCCCGGGGAAAGCCGGGACCTCGGGACCAAAAGGCCCTGCCGGTCTCCCCGAGGACCCGGCTTTCGCCGGGATGACGGAAAATCAGTGCCAGTCGGCGTCCGCCTC
Organism: Allosphingosinicella sp.; assembly: GCA_036386845.1. Classification (GTDB taxonomy): domain Bacteria; phylum Pseudomonadota; class Alphaproteobacteria; order Sphingomonadales; family Sphingomonadaceae; genus Allosphingosinicella. The sequence continues at coordinate 4,617 of DASVUW010000245.1, forward strand.
CGGCTTCATCTGCTTCGCCGCCTCGACGATGTCCTCGAGGTTCACCGCCGAGTCGAACGGATCCTCGTCGAGCTCGGTCACCCGGCTGAGCCTCCGCTGCCAACCGTGCAGCGTCTCGACATAGGGGACGTAGGGCACCCGCATCAGCGCTCCGCTCGGCAGCAGCTCCAGATCGGCGATTCCGTTCTTGACCCATTCGCCCGTGCCCCAATCGGGCATGTCGACGGCGGGGAACAGGCATACTCCGTGCAGGTCCACGCCCCGGTTCACCGCCGCAAGACTCTCGGAGACGACATCGTTCAGCCAGTCCGGCCGCCCACCCTTCAGGCCCGAAGTCTCGGCGACGATGCAGGGGCGGCGGTAGCGCTTCCAGCCTTCCTCGATCAGGTCGCACAGCGGGCGGATCCGCGGATCGCCGGGCTCGAGCGCGGCATGCGGGCCCTTCTCGCGATATTCCATCTGGCCGAAGCTGTAATTGTTGAATCCGACGATATCGAGGATCTCGGGCGATCCGCCCAGCTCTGCGTGGCGGAAGCCGCCGATCGCGTCGAAGGCGAGGAAGGCGTCGTCATAGGTCTCGCGCCGGGCCGCTTCGACGAAGTCCGGCCGGTCGGCGGGCGCCACCACCCAGATGAGCGGGTC
>DASVUW010000246.1:0-12202 GCA_036386845.1 Allosphingosinicella sp.
ACTGCATCAGCCCCGGCTACGTCTGGACCCCCCTCGTCGAGAACCAGATCCCCGACACGATGAAGGCCCGGGGCCTCACCCGCGAGCAGGTCATGAACGACGTCCTCCTCGCCGCCCAGCCCACCAAGAAGTTCGTCACCGTGGACCAGGTCGCGGCCCTGGCCCTGTTCCTGTGCCGCGACGAGGCGGCCGCGGTCACGGGCGCGAACTTGTCGATGGATGGGGGATGGACCGCGGCGTGATTTGCCTCCCCATCGCAGATGGGGAGGGGGACCGTCCGGAGGGTGGTGGAGGGGTAAGTGCCGAGAGCTCAGAGGATCGAGCGCCCGGCGGCATGAGCCTGCGCCACTTACCGCTCCACCAGGCTTCGCATGGTCCCCCTCCCCGCCGCTTCGCGGCAGGGCGGCAGATCACCGGTCCGCCCGGTCGCCCTGGAACCCAGGCGAGACCGGGAAGCTTGAGCCGGACCCGGGCGCCGGCCTCGCAATGGCTGGCCACTTCCAGGCCGTAATCCGTGCCTGGCACGAATATGGCGCCACGGGCCGCCCTGCACCGATTCTTCACCGGACTTCCACCGCTGCCCCGGAGACTCGAGCCGGCCTCGCGGGCACAGGGATTCGATCCGACGGGAGAATGACGATGGACGCGATCTCGACCCTTCTGCGCCTGGGCTTCGCCGCCTGCCTGTCCGCCGCGGTGGCCGGTTCGCTTCTGGCCGTGGCGCTGTTCTTCGGCGCGCGTCTCGACGAGCCCCTGACGGGCTGGGCGAGCATCGGGTCGGCGGGGCTTGCCGAGCTTGGCTCGCTGGCGGCGTTCGGAATAACGACGGGGATCGTCGTGGCGAGCGTGCCGGCCTTCCTCGCCGGCGCCGCTTTATGGGGAATGAGCCGGTATGAACGGCACGCCGGCCACGCTTTCGCCTGGGCTGCCGCCGGCGCCGCGGTCGGCGCCCTTCTCTGGGCGCTGCTCGAGCTGACCTTCTGGACCCCCGGCCGCGGCGCCCGCCTGACCTATGTGGACGCCGGCTTCTTCCTCGCCTGCCTGATCGCCGGGACCGGCGGCGCGCTCGCCTTCCGCACGACGATGAAGTGCACCGCGTTCATGGAGGAGTGAGAGGGGCCCGGGGCTTCGTCTTCCGGTATATCTAGCGCGGCGCCATCCGGATCGCTCCGTCGAGCCGGACATATTCGCCGTTCAGATAATTGTTCTCCGCCATGAACACCGCCAGCCGCGCATATTCCTCGGCCCGGCCGAGCCTTTTGGGGAAGGGCACCTGGGCCGCGAGCGCGTCCTTCACGTTCTGCGGCATCATCGCCACCATCGGAGTCTCGAACACGCCTGGAAGGATGGTGTTGACCCTTATGCCCTCGTTCATGAGGTCGCGGGCGATGGGGAGCGCCATCCCCAGCACGCCCGCCTTGGAGGCGCTGTAGGCGGCCTGGCCGATCTGGCCGTCCTGGGCGGCGACGGAAGCGGTGTTCACGATCAGGCCGCGCTCGCCGTCCTCGAGCGGCTCGAGCGACACCATCCCGAGCGCCGACTGGGACAGGACCCGGAAGGTGCCGATGAGGTTGATCTGGATGGCGAGCTCGAACTGCTGGATCGGATAGCCCCTCGCCTCGCCCGTAGCCTTGTCCCGCCCAACCGTCTTGGCGGCGTTGGCGACTCCGGCGCAGTTGACGCAGATCCGCTCCTGCCCGTGCGCCGCCCGGGCCTTGGCGAAGCCGGCCGCGACCGCCTCGTCGGAGGTGACGTCGACCTGGGCGAATATCCCGCCGATCGAGGCCGCCACCGCCTCGCCTTTCTCCGAATCGCGGTCGAACACGGCCACCTTGACCCCGCGTGCCGCGAGCGCCCGGGCGGTCGCCTCGCCGAGGCCGGACGCGGCGCCGGTGACGATTGCGGCGATATCGGGTCCAAGTTTCATTGCTGCGCTCCTGCGATTTTCGTGCCGCCTCTCCTAGGCAGTCCTGGCGCCGCCATCAACGCCCACTGGAATTTTGTTCATTGTATGCACAGCATTGCATAATTATACATTTCTAATCTGAGTTAGAAAGATTCGATTCTCAATGCTGACCTGTTCCACCGACCGCCCTTGGGGCATTCATTCGAATGTGCGAAGCGACGAGGATTGCCCGCGTTGCGGCTGGACCGCGCCCGGACCGATCGGCGACGCGCTCGCCGATGCGCTGGCCGCGGCCGAGGAGGCCCGGGCCTGGGCCGCCGAGTTCGGCTGGGCGGTCCACGACCACGGGAAAGCGCTCGCCGCCTGACCGGCCGATTGCGCGCCGCGCACGCCCATAGGGGGCGGGGCGCGGATAGCGATGGACGGGCGCTCATCCGCTCCCGAGCGATCCGCCGGCCCCATCCGCGGGGTCAGGCCGCATCGTTCTTCCTCGCCCAGCCGGGAGGGATCCAATGGCCCTCCTCGTCCCGGCTCCAGCCCTGGGCGAGCCGGCCGTCGGCCTTTTCCCGATCGATGTCGTCAAGCCTCCGGCTGAGCTCGTCGAAAATCTCGGTTCCCGAACGCGCCGGCGCCTCCTCCGCTTCCTTCGCCTTCGCCCCGCGGACCGGCTTTTCCGCGGCCGGCCGGTAGAGCCGCGCGATCTGGATCGCCTCCGCGATGGTCGGCTTCGCAAGATCGTCGGCCGCCGCCGTCGTCTCGGGATCGAGAGCCCTCGGAACGCTATCGATCAGCAGCATGTCGTTGCGCGCCAGGCACTGAGCCTTGGCCGCCTCCCATTGCGCCTCGAAGGCCGGATCGAGCATCCGCCGGGCGTAGAGCGCGTTGGTCGAGAAGCCCGCCTTCGCCGCCGAGCGCCGCACTCCGAAGCCCGCCGCCAGGTGCGAGAAGAAGACGTGATCGCTCTGCGGCGACTGCCGTCCCTCGCCGCACCGGACGACCTCGGTCCCCCCGTCCCGGCGACGCCGCTCCTTGAGCGGGCGCGGATCGAGCGCCTCGGCCGGCCCGGCGGCTGGAGGCCGCCCGCCCGGAAAGACCGGCCGCCCCTGGGCCTTCGCCCGGCCCCGCCCCCAGTCCCGCGCCCGCACCCAGTCCGCCGCGAACCCCGGATCGCGCTTGCGCAAGGCGAAGGCGGTCGCCCGGTCCACCCCCGCCATCTGCGCCGAAAGCCCCGCATTCGCCGTCCGGGCCATCGCGCTCAGGAACCGCTTGGGCCACGTCCCCGCCTGCCCCTTCTTATGCGCCATCGCCCCGCTCCCCACACATGCGCCCGGCCCCCGCCGCGCTCCGCCACATCATCCCGGCGAAAGCCGGGATCCACCTCAACACCCTGATTTTACCACATTTCCTGTCGTGGGAAAAATCCTATTTCAAATCCTATTTTTTCGGCCCCAAGCCCATGGGAGGCTTGAAAAACGGCGGAATCTATACCGATCGCTTGAATGAGCCGCACGCCCTCGGCGCAGGAGAAGTCAGCCGGTTTCGCTCGATCGGACCAGCCGATTCGCGGCCTGTAACTGCTGGACGCCGGGCCTCCGCCCCGACTGGTAAAACTATACTGTCACTGTTTGCCCGGGCCACATGGATGCATTTTGTCACTGTCGGCCCAGGGCGCTTCGCGCCTTCGAGTGAACTGAACGGAAGGCGTCCCACGCGAAGAGCGCGAAGACCGGAGCGAACGCTTCGAAGCCCCGCCCAGCGAGGTCGCCCTGGAACGGCTTCGCGCTGCCGGCCCGCCGAAACCGGACGTTGATAACCTGCGAGTGACAGGCGCGGGCGCTTTTGGCCGAAGCGGGGGGGCCGCTTTCGGCTTGGACATGGCGCCCACCATCCGGTCGGCCAGCGGCCGAAGCTTCCGGTCCCACTCGCGAGCTTATCAAGCCTCAGCCCGAGGCGCGGCGGGCGCTTCGAGATTTGACGCCGGGAAGCGCGAATAACAAGAGCGGAGTCTTCGTTTTCCGACGATAAGCGAAACTAGTATCGGGCGAAGCGACAATCGCTTCCCAGTGAAGGCCGGACGAAGCCTCGGAACGTCGCGTCCTCAAAGCCTCCCGTGCATTTGCAGGGTAGGGGGACCATGCGAAGCATGGTGGAGGGGCCTTCCGGACTCCGCAAGAACCCCTCCACCGCGCTGCGCCGGAGGCGCAGTTCATCCTGAGCGCCGCCGCAGGCGGGCGTCGAAGGGCGCGGTCCCCCTCCCCCGGGAATCCGGGGGAGGACTTAAGGCCTCAAGCCGCCGCCGCGAGCGCCTCGATCCGCTCTTCGCACAAGACCCGGACCAGCCCCTGGAGCCGATCGATCCGCCCCCCGAGCCATTCCAGCTCCTCCGCCGTGATCCGGTAATGCCGCGAATAGCGCGCCTTCACATAAGCGGCGCGAAGCAGCTCATAGGACCGCCGCTCGAACTTGCTGTCCCTCGGCCACACCTCGACCAGCCGAGGCTCCAGCTCCTCGGCCAGCTTGCGAAGCCGGTTCAGGCTGTGGGTGCGCGGGCTGTAGAGGGTGCGGACCAGGATCAGGCAATGGTAGAAGCGCTCGGTGGCCTGGTGGAACATGAAGGCCGCCAGCTTGAACCTGCGCTTCTCGACATTGCCATTGGCATCGTCGAGAAACTCGCCGGCGCTGACGAACCAGTCTTCGAAATAATCTTTCGTCTCGCGCAACGCTTCCTGTGGTGAAAGGGGCCGAGGCTCGGTGAACGCGTGGCCGGGCTCCTCGTGAAGAACGATCCCCTCACGGACGATGTCCATGAAAAAGTAGCGGCCGACCTCCAACTGCTCATTCACTTCACCGATGCTGTGGTAGATGACGCTCACCGGAGTCCGAAGCTGCTTCCCCGCCGACAGCTCCTCGAGCAACCGGTCCTCGGTCTTGGCCCAGAACTCGGGGACGTCAGTCAGATCCTCGTGGTCTACCACTACGAGCAGGTCATAATCCGAATGGTACCGCCCGATCGGATCATCCACCCAATCCCCTCGAGCGTAGCTGCCGAACAGAATGATCTTGAGCAGCTTCCCGGTTCGGAAACGCGGCTGCGTCCGATGTGCGATCGCCTTGGCGAAACCCTCCCGGATCACCCCGACAACGAACTCCAGCTCGCGGCGCTTCCCCTCCGGCAGGTGGTCTAAGCCTTGCTGCATCTGACCAGTGTCGCGGTCTGCCAAGGGCAATTCCTAGTTAGGGCCGCCAATCGGTGGTGAAGTCCAGTGCGTCCATCATTCCGTAGAGGTTGCAGGACTGCACGCCAAAGACGCCGCACACGTCTGGTATCTTGCGCTTACCCCGACGTTGGTTGGGAGCCGACACCTCGAACGTCACTACGCAACGGTTAGCTGGGGAAGAGAGGGCGTAGGAGATCAGGAATGGGTCACGTCCTACAATCTCAATCTCATCCTCGTTGAGGTTGCCGTAGCCTTCCAGGGTGACTCTCGCCACCAAGGCTGGATCAGCCTCTTCTCGTAGAACGAGCGCTTCCCTCACTTCCTCGGTGCAAAGCCACTCGACAAGCTCACCCCGGCCGACAGTGATCTCTTCGTATTGCTCGACTGGGATCTTTACCCGTTCGGAAGCTCCTTGGTGTGTCAGCCACCTCCAGAAAACTGGAAATCTGCGGAGTGGATAGAAATCTCGATCCCCGCGGATGAGCGTATCGGCATCTAAGAGGTAAAGCATGCGGCGCTACGCCGCCCGCTCGGTCATGCGACGGACGCCCGTAGGCTTCACGCCTAAAATACGGCCCGCCTTCGTCGCGGTGAGAGCGCCCCCCGCGACCATCCTATCAACTAGTCGAAGAAGGCCATGTCCAACCCGGTGACGGCGAACGACATAGTAGTCGGGCTGACCACGCACGTCGCCACGACCGCGCTCCAAGCGTTCGGCATCAAATCGATCAGAAAGGTCACGGTAAAGCTGCTTGGTTATGAGGCCCGCTCGCAGCATGTTGTAGGCCACCATTTTGCGGCTAACTTTTCGCGCTGTGGCAAAATCGCCAATTTCGGCGGCGGTCGCGTCCAACTGCGGGTGCACACGTATCGCAGCCAATTCCCCGCGGGGCAGAAGGAAGCGCGCTGCGGCATCATCGCATAAGCGCTCAATAGCCACATCGCTCTCATAGCCACTGATACCGCTTTCGCCGAGAAAGACGTGCCCTAGCTCGTGAAGCAATGTGAATGGCCATGCGGAACGGGAATCGGTTTCATTGATCACAATGAATGGTGCGATTGGGTCCGCCATCGAAAACCCGCGAAAAACATTCGGGCTCAGATCGGACCGGAAGTTGCCGAGGTTGCCCATCAGGATGACGAAAACGCCGGCCCGCTCAGTCGCATCACGAAGCAGCCGGAATGCATCGTCCAAGGTCCGGGCAGCTCGATAATCGGCGAGGTCGACGCCGAGAGTCTCCTGCATGGTGCGAGCCAGCACCTCAGCGCCCTGTTGTGCTCGGACCGACCCTACGAACCGCAATGGGACCGCTTCGTCGGCCTCTTCCATGGCGCTTAGCACGAGCGCCTGCCTCGCCTTCACATCCCGAACGAGCGCATCAAGCACGGCTTCGCTGCCGGCCGCGCGTTCTGGCAGCGTTCGAAAATCATGAGTGCGCCTGCCGGCTTCCGGTGGACCTGGCAAATAGAAGGTCAAAAGGGGCCGGCGATACTTCTTTGCCATCTCGCCAATCTGCCGCCGCGTTGGCTCTCTCTCGCCCGCTTCCATCTCCTCCAAGCGAGCCACGGCGTTCGCTCCAGACAGGCCGAGAGCGCGTGCGGCCTCCTCAGCGCTGAGCCCCGCACGCTCACGCGCCCAAATCAAGACGTCGGGATTAATCTTCGGCATCTTAGTCCAGCCGGTGCCTCCTGCTCGCACATAAGCACGGAACAGCGGCTAAATCACGCCCCCTCGGCTGGTGAGAGACTCATGCAAAGCACGTAGCTGGAGCGTGGCTGGCCCTGGGGCCTCCGGTGACGATCCTTTCTGCCAGACCGTTATGTGCCGGGATGCTCTACGTGGCAAAGCCGGTGCCAGGCACGTAGCTGGGCAAAGCCGGTGCCAGGCACGTAGCTGGCACGTAGCTGGCACGTAGCTGGCACCTACGCTCCCGGCAGCTTCACGCTGCCAGCTTCTCCAGCGTTCTGCGCTCGAACGCGAGGGCGTCGCGGACCAGCGGGGGCTTGAGCTCGTAGAGCCGTGCAACGCGATTGACGGAGCCTTCCGCCTCGAACGCCTGGGCCAGGCGGGCGGTGGGCGGTGGGTATGCCGTGCTCGGCCACGATGGGCTGGCCGAAGGAGCGGGCCGGGTCGAGCACGATGGTCCGCTTCCTCGGAAGCAGCCACCAGCGCGACGCCGTCTCCGCGTCGAAGTCCAGGTCGACGAAGCTCGGCTCCACGATGCGCTTGAACACGTGCTGCCGGACCTTGAGGTCGATCAGCCTGCCGTCGCCGGATTCCAGGAACAATCGCCGGCCGTCGCTCCTGAAGCGGCGAGTGGAGAAGGGGTGGTCGTCCTCGACGACCTCCCGAGCGAAATCGAGGCAGGCGCGAATAGTCGGCAGGCCGATGTGCAAGTCGCGGAAGCCGCGCACGATCCGTGCTTCCAGGAGGTCCCGGAAGCCCAGGAGAGGCTCGTCCTGATCGGCGCCATATTGCGGGCGCCACAGCGGCTTCTGCTCGGTGCGAGCCCCGTGACGGTCATGGAGGGCTGGTACCAGGCACGTAGCTGGCACGTAGCTGGCACCGGCTCGATGCCCTGCCAGAGGGTTGAGCTACGCTTGTTCATAAACTACCGAACATAGCTCAACGAGTTGTTCTACAAACGGTAGGCCCTCGTCGGACTTGAAGCACTGCTCGTTCTCGCAGAATAGGACGAACGCGCGGCCACCGGCATGTCGCGAGCTTTCATAGACAATTCCGTCAATAGGCTTCCCGCCAGCGTCGCGGAATACACGTCTAAAATATTCGGTGACGATCTGGGTAGGAACATATTCGATATGCTCCCGGCCATCCCGCACTATCGGCTGCACGATGTCCTGCGCGAAGGCATGAAGGAAGCGGAGGGGATGGATACGGGGATGCCCGTCTTCTTCGAATATGCTGGGAATATCTGGCAAGTCTGCGAGGTCGAGCACGCGCAGTGATCGGGTTGATCGGAACGTGCCGATTGACAAAGTCTGTTCACCATCGTGCTGGGGATCCAAAGTCTCGGCTCGCGCGGTGTCGACATCGAAGGCACCGTAAAACATCGCGATACCGGCTGGACTCATGCGATTAGCCTGATTGGCGTACTGCGCGGGCGGTGTGCCGATATCGGCACCCGTGTGAAAAGGCTCATCACCGACGCGTACCCGGAAGAGGTCGGTAGCGACGTCGATCTCCTTGATCAGGTTGAGATCAGCCAGTTCGTCGATGACCGTCTCGCCGATCGCTGCGAGCATTCTTGAGGGCGGAACCTCGGCTAAACCGTCGTCCTCGTCTGGTGCGAGAAAGACATAGCGTGTCTGGTGCTTGACGACCTGTTTGAACCGATCCCATCCCCACTCAAGGCGCTGGCTCTTGTCCCCGATATAATATTCGCGTTCCACCCACCCGTCGTTCTCGACGACATTTATGATCGCCTCGACGACGTCGGTGTCTTCGCTAATATCATAATCGGCAAGTACGTCCCATGTATCAGTAACTGAGGCCTGATAGCCGCCGTCGGCAGAGACGTACATAATGCCTTCGTCATCGGGGTGGTTCCAATCAAAGCGCACGCCGGTCATGACGACGCCGACGAATTCGTCGAAGCTGGCCGCTATGGGCTCATCCGATTCTTCGCCACAAAAGGTACAGGCATCGGCGGCCGTGTTGTCCGTCACCCACTGCTTAAGCGCGGGATCGGAAACACAGTTAGCGCAGATATCGCCTTCGGCTTCGTAATAGCCGCGCTCCCACTGCTCTAGCTGCCATTCCTTTGCTCTGCCCATCGTGATTGCCTAAAAGCAACAAAGGGCCGCCCCTTCCGGGACGGCCCTTCCTATCTCTAACCCGGCCGAAAGTACCACTTTCAGACGATGGCATTAGCCCAGAAGCTCCTGCTCCAATTTCTTCGCCATCTCTTCGATATTCTCAGGCGGCCAGCCAGGAATATCCATCCCCAGCCTCAGCCCCATGCTCGAAAGCACTTCCTTGATCTCGTTCAAGGACTTGCGCCCGAAGTTCGGGGTCCTCAGCATCTCCGCCTCGGTCTTCTGGACGAGGTCGCCGATGTAGATGATGTTGTCGTTCTTGAGGCAGTTGGCGCTTCGCACCGACAGCTCCAGCTCGTCCACCTTCTTCAAGAGGTAGCGGTTGAGCTGGTTGGCGTCCTGCTCGGTCTCGGCCGCGCTCTGGCCCATTCCGTGGCCGTGGCTCGGCACGTGGGCGGCGATGCTGTCGTCGAAATGGACGAAGAGCTGCAGCTGGTCCTGGAGGATCCGGGCGGCATAGGCGACGGCGTCGTCGGGCGTGATGGTGCCGTCGGTCTCGACCGTGAGCGTCAGCTTGTCGTAGTCGAGCTCCTGGCCGACGCGGGTGTTCTCGACCTTGTAGCTGACCTGGCGCACGGGCGAGTAGAGCGCGTCGATCGGGATGATCCCGATGGGCGCGTCGGCCGGGCGGTTGGACGCCGCCGGGACATAGCCTTTGCCGGCCTCGGCGGTCAGCTCCATGTTCAAGGTCGCGCCGTCGTCGAGATGGCACAGGACCAGGTCGCCGTTCATTACCTCGATGTCGCCGGTGGTGGCGATCTGGCCGGCGGTGACTTCGCCCGGACCGGTGGCCGAAAGGGCGAGGCGGCGGGGCTGGTCGCCTTCCATGCGCAGAGCGATCTGCTTCACGTTGAGGACGAGGTCGGTGATGTCCTCGCGGACTCCGGCGAGGCTGCTGAACTCGTGGAGGACGCCCTCGATGCGGATCGAGGTGACCGCGGCGCCCTGCAGCGACGAGAGCAGCACCCGGCGGAGCGAGTTGCCGAGCGTGAGGCCGAAGCCGCGCTCCAGCGGCTCGGCGACGAAAGTCGCGCGGCGGCGCGAATCGCCCCCGGTGGCGCGCTTCTCGAGCGCGTTGGGTTTCTTCATTTCCTGCCAGTTCTTAGCGTTGACGGCCATGGTGTTCCCTCTGAGAACTCAGGGCCATCGGCGATGGCCCTGGAATTTTGAACCGGCACCCCGGCCACGAGGCCGGGTGCCGATAGGATTAGACCCGGCGGCGCTTGGACGGGCGGACGCCGTTGTGCGGGCTCGGGGTCACGTCGCGGATCGAGGTGATCTGGAAGCCGACGGCCTGGAGCGCCCTGAGCGCGCTCTCGCGGCCCGACCCGGGGCCCTTCACTTCGACCTCGAGGGTGCGCACGCCATGCTCGGCGGCCTTCTTGCCGGCATCCTCGGCGGCGACCTGCGCGGCATAGGGAGTCGACTTGCGCGAGCCCTTGAAGCCCATCATCCCGGCGCTCGACCAGGCGATGGCGTTGCCCTGGGCGTCGGTGATGGTGATCATCGTGTTGTTGAAGCTGGCGTTGACGTGCGCCACGCCTGCGGTGATGTTCTTGCGTTCGCGCCTGCGGAGGCGCTGCGGTGCCTGTGCCATGTCGTCCGGTCCTTACTTTTTCTTGCCGGCGATCGGCTTGGCCTTGCCCTTGCGGGTGCGGGCGTTGGTGTGGGTGCGCTGGCCGCGGACCGGAAGGCCCTTGCGGTGGCGCAAGCCCCGATAGGAGGCGAGGTCCATCAGGCGCTTAATGTTCATCGCGACTTCGCGCCTGAGATCGCCCTCGACCTGGTAGTCGGCGTCGATCGTCTCGCGGATCTGGAGGACTTCCTGGTCGGAAAGGTCCTGGACCCGGCGCTCGGGCGCGATGCCGAGCTTCTCGGCGATCTGCTTCGCCTTGGTCCGTCCGATTCCGTGAATGTAGGTGAGTGCGATTTCGACCCTTTTGTTGGTCGGGATATTGACCCCGGCAATACGTGCCATGAATTTGATCTCCTGCTCCACAGGGCGGGATGGCTGCCGCCCCATCTCGACGCTTCGATGGGCCCCGAAAACAGCGACAGCCGACGAGCGCACGAAAGCGCCGCCGGACGACCGGTTATCGGGATGAGCGCGAGATAGGGTTCGGGAGAGGGGCTGTCAACGGTTAGCGTGGGGTCGGAGGCGGGTTTTTCCCGGTGCCGGGCGCCGCTCCCGTCATTCCGGCGGAAGCCGGAACCTCGGGCCGGAAAGTCTCGGCCGGTCCCCCGAGGTCCCGGCTTTCGCCGGGATGACGGGGCTAGCCGAGCAACCGCTCGTGGACGACTTTCCCGCTTTGGGTCAGGCGCACGCCCCGCACGATTTCGTCATCCTCCGGAAGGACGGCCCTCCCGGCCTCCTTGTCCCAGAAAGCGGACAGGAAGTTATAGAGGTTGCGGGCATAGAGGGCCGAGGCGTCGGCGGCCAGACGCGAGGGGACGTTGCGGTGGCCGACGATCCGGACGCCGTGACGCTCCGCCACTTCGCCCAGGACCGAGCCCTCGACATTGCCGCCCTGCTCGACGGCAAGGTCGACGACGACGCTGCCCGGGCGCATCGAGGCGAGCTGGACGTCGCTGATCAGGCGAGGCGCCGGCCGGCCCGGGATCAGCGCGGTGGTGATGACGATGTCCTGCTTCGCGATATGTCCGGAGACGAGCTCGGCCTGGGCCGCCTTATATTCGTCCGACATCTCGGCCGCGTAGCCGCCGGCGCCCTCGCCCTCGATCCCGGCCACCTTCTCGACGAAGATCGCCTTGGCGCCGAGGCTCTCGATCTGCTCCCTCGTCGCCGCCCGGACGTCGGTCGCGGAGACGATCGCGCCGAGGCGCCGGGCGGTGGCGATCGCCTGCAGGCCTGCGACCCCGACGCCCATCACGAAGACCCGGGCCGCGGGAATCGTCCCGGCGGCGGTCATCATCATCGGGAAGGCCCGGCCATATTCCGCCGCGGCGTCGAGCACGGCCTTGTAGCCGGCGAGATTGGCCTGGCTGGAGAGGACGTCCATCGATTGGGCCCGGGTGATTCGCGGCATCAGCTCCATCGCGAGCGCTTCCAGCCCCGCGGACGCATAGGAGTCGACCCGCTCGCGCTGCCGCAACGGGTCGAGCATGGCGACGATCAGGGCGCCGGGCTTCGCGCCGCGGAGCGCAGCGGCGTCGGGGCCCTGAACGCCAAGGACGGCGTCGGCGCCGGCGAGCGCCGCTTCGAGCGGCGCGACTGTGGCGC
>DASVUW010000247.1:0-2775 GCA_036386845.1 Allosphingosinicella sp.
GGCCTCCGGGTACGGGCAAGACGCTGCTGGCGCGGGCCGTGGCCGGGGAGGCAGGTGTCCCGTTCTTCAGCATCTCGGGCTCGGACTTTGTCGAGATGTTCGTCGGCGTGGGCGCGAGCCGGGTGCGCGACATGTTCGAGCAGGCGAAGAAGAACGCGCCCTGCATCGTCTTCATCGACGAGATCGACGCGGTGGGCCGGCATCGCGGCGCGGGGCTCGGCAACGGCAATGACGAGCGCGAGCAGACCCTCAATCAGCTGCTCGTCGAGATGGACGGCTTCGAGGCGAACGAGGGAATCATCATCATCGCCGCGACCAACCGGCCGGACGTTCTCGATCCCGCTCTGCTTCGGCCGGGCCGGTTCGACCGGCAGGTCGTGGTGCCCCGGCCCGACATCGAGGGGCGCGAGAAGATCCTCGCGGTCCACATGAAGAAGGTGCCGCTAGCGCCCGACGTCGATCCTCGCACGATCGCCCGCGGGACCCCGGGCTTCTCCGGCGCCGATCTCGCGAACCTGGTCAACGAGGCGGCGCTTCTCGCGGCGCGCAAGGGCAAGCGGCTGGTCGCCATGTCGGAGTTCGAGCTCGCCAAGGACAAGGTCATGATGGGCGCCGAGAGGAAGTCCATGGTGATGACCGAAGACGAGAAGAAGGCGACCGCCTATCACGAGGCCGGGCACGCGCTCGTCTCGCTGCACGTGCCGGGCTGCGACCCCTTGCACAAGGTGACGATCATCCCGCGCGGGCGGGCGCTGGGCGTGACCTGGAACCTGCCGGAGCGCGACCGCTATTCGATGTCGATGAAGCAGATGAAGGCCAGGCTCGCTTTGTGCTTCGGAGGGCGGATCGCGGAGCAGCTCATCTACGGCCAGGACGAGCTCAACACGGGCGCCTCCAACGACATCCAGCAGGCGACCGACATGGCCCGCTCGATGGTGATGGAATATGGGATGTCGCCCAAGCTCGGCTGGCTTCGCTACCGCGACAACCAGGAGGAAGTGTTCCTCGGCCACAGCGTCGCGCGGAGCCAGAGCGTCTCCGAGGAGACGGCGCGCCTGATCGACAGCGAGGTCCGGCGTCTCATCGAGGAGGCGGAGGCCACGGCGCGCAAGGTGCTCACCGACAATCTCGACGAGCTCCACCGCCTCGCCGGCGCCCTCCTCGAGTTCGAGACCCTGACCGGGGAGGAATCGAAGAAGGCGATCCGCGGCGAGGATATCGGCCGCGAGGATCCGGGGTCTCGGGCGCCGCTCATCCCGGCCTCGGGAACGTCCATCCCCTCGACCCGCCGTCCGCGCGGCGGCGGAATCGGCGGACCGGCGCCGCAGGGGGCGTGACCGTTTCAATCCTCCCCTGCCTTTGCAGGGGAGGGGGACCGGGCGAAGCCCGGTGGAGGGGCCTCTCAGACTCCGAAGAACCCCTCCACCGCGCTTCGCGCGGTCCCCCTCCCCGAGAAAACTCGGGGAGGATTTGACGGTGCGCATTCAACCGGCGTTCAGGCGCGGGGCGCTCTTCCCTTCGGGCGCAATCCAAGGGGAAAATCGTTGAAGATCAAGCTGCTCGCCGCCGCCCTTCTGGCAGTCGTCCCGCTCGGCGCGGCCCAGGCGATGGACGTCGCCACCTTCCTCGCCAAAGCCGACGCGCTTCAGAAGAAGGGCATGATGGCGCTGATGTCGAGCGACTATAAATTGCTCAAGAAGGAGATCGAGACCCAGGCCGTGACCCTGCGCGCAGAGGGGCTCGCCGACCGGCGGGCGGGCCGCAAGGTCGCCTTTTGCCCGCCGGGGAAGGCGAGCCTGACCAGCGGAGAGATCGTCACGGCCTTTCGGACGATCCCCGCGGCCCAGCGGCCCCGGGTCCAGGTCAAGGACGCTCTTCGAGCCCTGATGGCCCGCAAATATCCCTGCCGGGGCTGATCCCCGCCGACCGCTAGCCCAGCACTCCCAGCGCCAGAAGGAGCATGAAGAACAGGCTGGCCGCGGTGAAGGCGAAGTTGATCAGGACGAAGGTCCGCCACAAGGCGCTCCAGCGCGACAGCGCGTAGGCGCCGCGAAGCTGGCGGTACATGTGGATGGGCGGAATGAACGTCATCGCCAGCAGTGCGTACTTGCCCGGCACCCCGAGCAGACGAAGCAGGCTCAGGGCGATCACCCCAAGGCTCATGAACGAGATCGAATAAGTGATGAAGACGGTGTGGTCGTAGGCCTTGTACTGCCGGTAGCGGCGCCGGTGGAGGAAGAGCAGCCACAGGAAGGGCACCGAGATCGGGATCAGGGCCCATGAGAATTTGTAGGCGTTGGTCTGAAGCTTGTAGGCGAGCAGGGTCGGATTTTCCTTCGCCTTGCGGTAGGATTTCCGGAACCAGTCGTTCACGGAATCGGCCCCCGCAAGGACGGTGAAGTCGTCCGAATCGGCCGCTTCGACGGCCTTCTTCACGGGGCCGGCGACAGCCTCCTCGTCCGCCTTGGCCGCCGCAGCCGTGCTCTTCTCCTCGTCGTCCATGAGCGCGATGGCCTGATCGAACAGCCGCTGCTTCAGCGCGAGCTTCGCCTGGAGCCGCTGGATCCGGCCGTCGATGGAGGCCGTCGGCCGGCTTGCGGCTGCGAGCCGCTCCCGCTGCGCCTTGAGATCGTTCAGTTCCTGCAGGGATTCGGCGCGCTCCCGGGCGAACTCGAGCTCCGCCTGCGTCCGCTCCTCGACCGTCGCCTGCTGCCGCTCGCCCGAGGACCCGCCCCCCACCGGTCCGCCGATCGTCGAGAAGACGGCGAACATCAG
>DASVUW010000248.1:0-4104 GCA_036386845.1 Allosphingosinicella sp.
ACGTCGTCCTCCCACGCCTCGACGAGCCGGGTCGCTCCGAACTCGGCGAAGAGCGGGACGGCCGTCGCGGCGTGGCGGCGATAGGCGTCCCGATTTTCGGCGGGGACCGCGACGATGAAGCCTTCGAGATAAGTCATGGCGTCTCTCCTTGGATGTGATGTTCAGGCGGCGACGGCCTCGCGCGGCTCGGCTTCGGCCAGCGCCGCGAGCTGGGCGGCGACCATCGACCAGCCCTGCTCGAAGCCCATCGCCTCGTGGGCCTTAAGGGCGGCCTCGGTCCAATGCCGGACTCGCGCGCTGTAGCGGGTGCCCGAGCCTTCGGGCTCGAAGGTGACGATGGTGACGCTCGGGAAGTCGCAGTCGCTGTCCATGGTCGTCCGCGGCTCCCAGCCGGCGGCGAAGGCGTTGGTGAGGACGATTCTCTCGCCCGGCACCGCCTCGAGGACCACGCTCTCGCCAGGATGGCTCTCCCCCTCCGGCCCTTCCATCTCGAAGGCGAACCGTCCTCCGGGGCGGAGGTCGAAAGCCATGACCCTCGTCTTCCAGGGCGCGGGCGCCCACCATTCCTCGGTCCGCTCGGTATAGGTCCGGTAGACCGCCTCGGGCGGCGCATCGATGAAGTGGGTGATCGACAGTTCGTGTGCGGGATTGCTCATCTTCATTCTCCTTTTCCGAAAAATCAGCCGCGGGGGCCGACGACCATGAAGGCGGCGCCCTGCGGGTCGCTGGCCGTCACCACGAAGTCGCCGCCCGGAACCTCGACGGGGCCGTGATGGACGATGCCGCCGCCTGCGGAGATCCTCGCCGGGGCTCCCTCGATGTCGCGGACCCCGAAGGCGAAGTTCCAGGCCGCGGGCCGCCCCGGCGGATTGGTCATGATCGCTCCGATCATTCCGCCTCCGTGGTTGATGAACTGGTAGCCGCCCATCTCGCCCATCGGCATCACGTCGCCTTTCTCCCAGCCGAACCGGCCGGTGTAGAAGCCGAGGGCGCCCTCCTGGTCCGGGGTCGAAAGCTCGTTCCAGTTGCAGCGGCCGGCTTCCATGGGCGCGAAGGAGGTGCTCGCCTCCTCGCTCTCTCCCCGCATGACGTAGAAGGGCACGCCCTGCGGATCGGCGACCAGGGCCATCCGGCCGACGCCTTCCATATCCATCGCCGGCATGTGGACGTTGCCGCCCGCGCCGACGATGCCGGCGACGGCGGCATCGACGTCGTCCACTCCGACATAGCCGAGCCAGCCGGGTCGCATGCCCATCTCCGCCGCTCCGTCCGGCAGCTTCATGTGGCCGGCGACTGGGGTGCTGCCGGCGGAGAAGATCCGATAGTCGAGCCCGGGCTGGCCGGCGCCGGCGGCGGTCCAGCCGATCACTTCGCCATAGAAGGCGGCGGCGTCGTCGGGATCGGCCGTCAGCAGCTCGTACCAGATGAAGCTTCCGTGCGGGTTGCGGCTGTCAGACATGATGTGCTCCTGCTCCGGGCACCTTTCGGCGGCCCCGTGATCCATGTTAAGCGCGGCGGCGATTCAGTCCCCGCAAGTCGGCACGTTTCAGGCCTCGGCGGGCGGCGTCATAGCTTCGGTCGCCGCCCCGACGTCCATCCACATCGGCTCCCATATATGGCCGTCCGGATCCTCGAAGGCGCGGCCGTACATCCAGCCGTGATCCTCCTTCTCGCGGGTCTCGCGGCCGCCGGCGGCGAGTGCCTTTTCAGTGATGTCGTCGACCCCTTCGCGGCTGTCGCAGGAGAGGGCGAGGAGCACCTGCACCGACTCATGGGCGTCCGCGATCCGCTTGGTGGTGAACTGGCGGAACTTGTCGTGGGTGAGCAGCATCACGTTGATGGAGTCGGAGAAGCTCATCATCGTCGCGGTATCGTCGGTGAACTGGAGGTTCTGCTCCGCCCCGATCGCTTTGTAGAAGGCCGCCGACCGTTCGAGGTTGGAGACGGGCAGGTTCACGAAGACCATCCGGGGCATCTTTTCTCTCCTGGCGAATCACTGTTTGACGTTGATGCTCGCATGAGTTATCAAAAGCAACCATGAAGTTAAAAAAAGTAACCGACTCCGAGCCGGCCGCTTCCAAACGGCGCTACGACGACGCCTGCGGCACGGCCCACGCGCTCGACCTGATCGGCGAGCGCTGGGCCCTGCTGGTGATGCGCGAGCTGATGCTGGGCCCCAAGCGCTTCGGAGACCTGCGCTCCGACCTGCAGGGGATCAGCGCCAACGTACTGACCCAGCGGCTGGAGGGGCTCGAGTCGGCCGGGCTCCTCGTCAGGCGCAAGCTGCCGCCGCCGGCTTCCGCGCAGGTCTACGAGCTGACGCCCTGGGGCTATGAGGCGGAGCCGATCGTCCAGTCGCTTGGCAAATGGGCGGCGCGCTCGCCGGCCCACGATCCCACCCTTCCGATCAGCGCGACCTCGATCATGCTGTCGTTCCGGACGATGTTCGACGGGGCGAGGGCCGGGGGTTTCCGCGCGCGGATCGGTTTCCGGCTGGGGGCCGAGAGCTTCCTGGCCAAGGTGGAGGACGGACGGTTCGAAAGCTGCAGGGGCGAGACGGAAGGGGCGCATTTGGTGTTCGCCGGTACGCCGACGGGTTTGGCGGCTTTCGTTTACGGCGGCCAGCCGATCGAGGTGCTGGAGCAGGCGGGAATTCTGAAGCTGGAGGGGGATAAGGCGTTTGCCGACCGGTTCGCGACGCTCTTCCCGCTGCCGGCGAAGGTTGGAGCATGAAACTCCTCTCCCGCTTTCCGCGGGAGTGGGGGGACCCAAGCCGAAGGCTTGGGGGGTGAGGGTCTTGCAGAGTCCGGTAAAGACCCTCACCTCCCACCGCTTCGCGGCGGGCCCCTCTCCTCCCGTAAGAACGGGAGGGGGATTAATGGCTCATCTCGTCTCGTGCCGGACTTTCCAGCCGAAGCTCCGTAAGGAGTAAAGGCTGGTGGAGCTGAGGGGAATCGAACCCCTGACCTCTGCAGTGCGATTGCAGCGCTCTCCCATCTGAGCTACAGCCCCGCGCCTTTTCGGCGGCCAGGTTTCCCCGCCTGGCGGCGGGGCTGGGAAGGCGCCCAGATAGCGGTGCCGCGGCACTTTCGCAATGCGGCAATTCACGCGTTCGAAGCGCGCCGATTCAGCTCGGCGGGGGCGCCTCTCGGGTCGGCTCTTGACATGGAACAGCCTCGCACTGCCCGGGTTGTCCCGCCATCCCGCGGCGCGCGGACGGTCCGCGCCGGTATGCCCGCGGGACCCAAGGCAAGGAGTTCATCATGGGATACGGCAGGGACGACGACCGCTCCGACAACCGATGGCGCGACCGCGACGAGCGCGGCGGCTGGCGCGGTGAAGGGCGCGGCGGATCCGGGCGCGGCGGCGACGACCGCGGCTTCTTCGACCGGGCGGGCGACGAGGTCCGCTCCTGGTTCGGCGACGACGATGCGCAGCGCCGCCGCGAAAGGGACGAGCCGCGCTGGGAGCAGGAGCAGCGCATGAGCGGCCACCGCGACAACGATCCGCGCTCCGGCGGCCGGGGGTGGAACGGCGGCGGCTGGGGCAACCAGCCCGGCGAAAGCTGGCACCGCGATCGCCCGGGAGTCCCCGGAGGCTGGAGCCGCGACCGGGAAGGCGAGCGCGAAGGCTGGTTCTCGAGCTCGGTCGGCGGCGAGCGCGGCGAGCGCTGGGGCGGATCGTCCGGCGGCGGAAGCCACGGCAACGACCGGGTCACGGGCAGCGGCGCCGGTTTCGGTGGCGGCTATTCCGACCAGGGCCGGCGCTTCGACCGCGACGATCCCGGCCGGGTCGGGACTTCGGGGCCGATGGGCCAGAGGTTCGCCGGCTATGGCGGGCACGACGAAGTGACCCGCGGCGGCCCCGGCGGCGACATCCACGATCCGCATTATTCGGAATGGCGCCGGCGGCAGATCGAGAATCTCGACCGCGACTATGACGAATATCGGCGCGAGCATCAGTCGAAGTTCGAGACCGAGTTCGGCGGCTGGCGGCAGAAGCGTGCAGGCCAGCGGCAGATGCTCGCCAAGGTGACCGAGCATATGGAGGTGGTCGGCTCCGACGGAAGCCCTGTCGGCAAGGTCGACAAGGTAAGCGGCGACC